>NZ_LZGO01000052.1:0-104969 GCF_001690235.1 Gilliamella sp. wkB292 | reverse complement strand
TAAGTGACCAATATTAAGCTGGGTTTTTCCGTATTCAGTGGCTAACTTGATGTGCTCCTGACCGCGTTTATCATCCATCCGCAGTTTATTGTTGGTCGCCGTGCGAATCACATTGCGATGTTTGTTGGCCGTTGCAACATGGTCAGGGTGGGCACTGTCATGCATCGCATAAGCAATATAAGGGCGGTCAGGGTTACCGTTAGTAAAGGCTATCGCCACCTCCGTACCGTCAATAAGCGGAAAGTGAAAACCATAACTACCACCGGCATACGGTTTCGCCAGTCTGACCCATAAGCTCTCTTCACCGCTGTTCCAGCTTTTCAGGTCAAAGTTAAACTTAACCCGGTATCGACCCTGAGTGTCAATATAACCATAGGTGTCATTATCCGGACTGGTCACCCGTGCCGGTAAGGTGCCACTGATTTGTGGCCATGCTATCGGTTTAGGGCGGTAGGGTTTTAATACCTGATACGGGATGGCGGTAAATGCCACTTCATAAGCATCCGTGCGGTTACCGTGCCCAGCCACACTTATAATGATAAACCCCTCTTGCGTATCGGCTAACGGGTTACCTGTTATGCGAATACGTTGACCCGGCACCAGCTGACAGCGGTTACTTTTACCGCTGATGATTACCTGACTACTGATTGCCTGTTCATGACGAATACGCGCATACCATGTCCCACTTTCAATGCTGTTATCCTGATTACCTTCGCGGTTACCATTTTGCTCTCCTGCCGCAAAACGGTTGGCTGTATCGCTATCACGACCAGCATTAGCCGTGCCATTATCATTCAATCCTTTATAGTGCTCTTCATAACGGTAATTCGTGCCATATGTTGTCCCGTTTGTCGGCTGACTGTTCACTTCCGTTTGTAAATTGCTGCCTGCATCCCGGTAATTATAATCCTGCACCTGAACTGACGCTTCAACCATCTGACTGTGTAAACCCATATCCCACACACTGTCAACACCCGCATCTAAAGTGCCACTCGGTAGTTTGTAGTCGATATCCTTTGCCTGCTGATAACCTTGTTCGTAATCACTTAAGACCATAACATCACAACTGTGCTCAGCATGCGTTTCAAAACGAAACCATATCCCCACATCGGCTAAAATTCGTTGAATAAAGGTCAGGTCACTCTCCTGCCATTGGGTGATAAGCTCCCGGACCGGATAACGGTCTTTTAATTCTAAACGGTAGTCAATGCCGGTAAAACCATGCCCACGCAGCACCTCTTCAACAACGCCCACCACACTCAAATTCTGAAAAATAGCACTGTTATGACTGAGTGCCAGCTTTGCCAGCACCGAGGACAATACCACCTGATAATGCGCTTGCTCTTTATTGACCGATAACTGACTAAACTCAGTAATCACCCCGTATACAATGCGTGAATCGCCTGACGATAACAGGTCGGTCAACGACGATTCAAGCGGAGCAAAAGCACTTAAGGTATTAAGCGTTTGCGTTACCTTTGAGACAATATCGAAATTATTCGCCGGGTGAAAAATAAATGCGGCTTTTTGATTTAAAACCGAGTCAAGTGTGAGGTGTTTATCTGAACTTGTAAAGGAAATGCGATAATGCCAGGGCTGGTTAAGGGTTTCATCACTGCTTACATCTAATACCGATATTGCTGAGCCTAAGGCTTCTATTGTTAATGTGTAACGATTATGGCTGATTGCGCCATTAAGCCCATTACTCACACCTTTACCATATTGAGTAAGAGTGGCTAGTCCTTTTTCCATATCCATATAATCCTCTCTATCAGATTCAGATCTTATGAATAAAGTTATATTTAAATATATGTTAAATGATTAACATTCTTTAAATTCACAATTATTCAGCATTATTTTCTTATTAATATCAGATAATTATTTTGCTAAATATTTAAAACATCTGTATTAATTTAAACGTTATAAGCATTAAAAATACACTATATTAGCTTACAAAATACCTATTTTTGAGTAATTTGCAATCACTTTGTTTGTTTATATTGAATTTTTAATTCAATAAGCGATATTAAGCTAATTTAATAATATTAACTAATTGGTTAAAAATAAGTTAATCCTGCTGGATAAGTTTTTTTACAAACACTTTTGTCGAGACGAATTAAATTCTCATATAATTTCATACTTAAACATTCTAATTTAGTTAAACTTATTTACAAAAATAACAATTATCATTGATATTAATTATATAATTTTTTTTGAAAATAACAGCCATATACTTAATTATTATCTTAATAATCAATAAGCTACAAATCAATTATTAGCTTCATTAATAACTCAGATAGACCTTATTAAAAGATTGACTTATAAGTAATATTTATTTGACCAAAATACCTTTTTTCTTTAATTTCTTAGCCATTATGGGATTAATGCCTATACTTTCACAAAATATAAAAGCGATGATTTAGAGGCAATGATATGTTATATAACCAGCATCATGAAAAAGATAACTGCGGATTTGGTTTGATAGCCCATATTGAAGGGCAACCAAGTCACAAGGTGGTGCGTACAGCAATTCACGGACTTGCAAGAATGCAGCACCGTGGTGCCATTTTATCCGATGGTAAAACGGGCGATGGCTGTGGGCTTTTAATGCAAAAACCCGATCGATTTTTTAGGCTTGTAGCTGAAGATGCCGGATGGCGTTTAGCAACAAATTATGCTGTAGGCATGCTATTTTTAAGCCAAGATGAAGCCGAAGCTCAAGCTAGTCGTGAAATTGTTGAAGAAGAGTTAGCGGATGAAACTTTATCAATTTTAGGTTGGCGCGAAGTGCCAATTGATAAAAGTGTGTTAGGTGAAATTGCCCTGTCATCACTACCAAGAATTGAACAAGTCTTTGTTAATGCGCCTGCGGGTTGGACAAAAATTGATTTAGAGCGTCGTTTATATATGGTTAGGCGTCGCATAGAAAAGCGTGTGCAAGATGATACGTTTTATGTCTGTAGTTTTTCAAATCAGGTCAATATCTATAAAGGCCTTTGCATGCCTAAAGATTTACCTCGATTCTATTTAGATTTGGCAGATATTCGTATGGAAACAGCAATCTGTTTATTCCATCAACGTTTTTCAACCAATACTGTACCGCGTTGGCCACTTGCCCAGCCATTTAGACATTTAGCCCACAATGGTGAAATTAATACTATTGAGGGCAATCGCCAATGGGCCAAAGCGCGATCTTACAAATTTAAAACGCCACTTATACCTGACTTACAAAATGCCGCACCGTTTGTGAATGTAACGGGTTCGGATTCAAGTTCACTTGATAATATGCTTGAATTATTCCTTGTTGGTGGGATGGATATAGTACGTGCAATGCGTTTACTTGTTCCACCTGCATGGCAAAACAATCCAGATATGAATGAAGATCTGCGTGCCTTTTTTGATTTTAACTCTATGCATATGGAACCATGGGATGGTCCAGCAGGCATTGTTATGTCGGATGGTCGTTATGCTGCTTGTAACTTAGATCGTAACGGTCTACGCCCTGCTCGTTATGTTATTACCACAGACAAACTCATCACCTGCGCATCGGAAATTGGTATTTGGGATTATCAACCAGATGAAGTGGTAACTAAAGGGCGCGTCGGTCCGGGCGAATTACTGGTGATTGATACCGAAGAAGGTCGAATTTTACAATCGTCTGAAACTGATAACGATTTACAAAAACGTCACCCATACAAAGAGTGGATGGCTAAGAATGTAAAACGTCTGATTCCAGTTGAAGATCTTCCTGATGATGATATCGGCTCTCGTGATTATGATGATACGTTACTGGCGACTTACCAAAAACAATTTGGTTATAGCAATGAAGAACTTGATCAATGCATTCGCGTTTTAGGTGAAAATGGTCAAGAAGCAACAGGCTCGATGGGCGATGATACGCCATTTGCGGTATTATCAAGCCGTCCACGCTTAATTTATGATTACTTCCGCCAAAAATTTGCGCAAGTAACCAATCCACCAATCGATCCATTGCGTGAAGCGCACGTTATGTCACTTTCTACCAGTATTGGCCGTGAAATGAATGTGTTTGCCGAAGCGGAAGGACAAGCGCATCGTGTGGCATTTAAATATCCAGTTTTAGTGTATTCAGATTTTCAGCAGTTAACGACGTTAGAGTCAAAATACTATAAATCAGAAACGCTTGATATTACCTATGAAATTGATGGTAGCTTACGTGATGCAATTGAACAGCTTTGTGGTGATGCTGAAGCCAAAGTAAAAAATGGCACAGTATTGCTGATTCTATCAGATAAAAATATTGCAGCCGATCGCCTACCCATTCCTGCGCCAATGGCTGTTGGTGCTGTGCAACAACGTTTAGTTGAGAAAAATTTACGTTGCGATGCCAATATTATTGTTGAAACAGCAAGCTGTCGAGATCCACATCAGTTTGCTGTCTTACTAGGCTTTGGCGCAACTGCAATCTATCCATATTTAGCGTATGAAACTTTAGCGCAAATGGTCGATAAAGGTACGATTAATAAAACCTACCGTGAAGCAATACTTAATTATCGTAACGGGATTAATAAAGGTTTATATAAAATCATGTCCAAGATGGGCATTTCGACAGTCGCCTCTTACCGTTGCTCTAAACTGTTTGAAGCAGTTGGCTTACATAAGGATGTGGTAGAACTTTGTTTCCAAGGCGTTACAAGCCGAATTAGTGGTGCTAATTTTGATGATTTTGCTCAAGACCAATTTAACCTATCCAAAAAAGCGTGGTTACGCCGTAAACCATTAGAACAAGGTGGATTACTCAAATTTGTTCATGGTGGCGAATACCACGCTTATAATCCAGATGTGGTGCAGTCATTACAAAAAGCTGTAAATAATGGTAGTTATGAAGAGTATAAGCGTTATGCCGATATCGTCAATAATCGACCAGTTGCTACATTGCGTGATTTATTAAAACTTAATCCACCAGAAAGTGGCGCTATTGCACTTAATGAAGTCGAACCTGAAGAGGCTTTATTTAAACGTTTTGATTCCGCTGCGATGTCAATTGGCGCGTTAAGTCCTGAAGCGCATGAATCTCTTGCAACCGCAATGAATACGTTAGGTGGTTTTTCAAACTCTGGGGAAGGCGGCGAAGATCCTGCTCGTTATAACAGTATAAAAGTTTCACGCATCAAACAAGTGGCGTCTGGTCGCTTTGGCGTTACACCTGGTTATTTAATGAGTGCGGATGTGATTCAAATTAAAGTGGCACAAGGCGCAAAACCGGGTGAAGGCGGCCAATTACCGGGTGATAAAGTCACCCCTTATATTGCAAAATTACGTTTTTCTGTGCCAGGGGTAACATTAATTTCACCACCTCCTCACCACGATATTTATTCAATTGAAGATTTGGCACAACTTATTTTTGACCTGAAACAGATCAATCCAACTGCAATGATTTCGGTTAAATTAGTTTCGGAACCGGGTGTTGGAACAATTGCAACAGGGGTTGCTAAAGCTTATGCCGATTTAATCACTATTTCGGGTTACGATGGTGGTACCGGAGCCAGTCCATTAACATCTGTGAAATATGCCGGCTCGCCATGGGAATTAGGTCTGGTTGAAACGCAACAATCGCTTGTTGCCAATGGTTTACGTCACAAAATACGCCTACAAGTTGACGGCGGCCTTAAAACTGGTGTTGATATTGTAAAAGCCGCTATTTTAGGGGCGGAAAGTTTTGGCTTTGGAACGGGGCCAATGGTTGCCTTAGGCTGTAAATATTTACGTATTTGCCATCTTAATAATTGTGCAACCGGCGTTGCTACTCAAGATGAGAAATTACGAAGTGAGCACTATCATGGATTACCAGAAAAAGCGATGAATTATTTCCGCTTTATTGCTCGTGATACGCGTGAAGTTATGGCTGAACTAGGTGTTAGTCGCATCATCGACTTAATTGGTCGTACTGATTTGCTGTTAGAACTCGATGGCATAACAGCTAAACAACAAAAACTTGATTTATCAGGATTACTTAAAACAGCCACACCGCTTGAAGGTAAACCGGTATATTGTATTGAGGATAATAAACCTTTTGACAAAGGGCTACTTAATAAAGCGATCATAACCCAAGCACAAGAAGCGGTGGATAATCGTCAAAGCAAAAGTTTCTATTTTGAAATTCAAAATACCGATCGTTCAGTTGGAGCAAGTTTATCCGGCTATATTGCTAAAAAATATGGCGATCAAGGTTTAGTGACCGATCCTATCAACCTTAACTTTAATGGTACAGCCGGTCAAAGTTTTGGTGTATGGAATGCCGGTGGTGTGGATTTAACCCTTACAGGTGATGCTAATGACTATGTTGGTAAAGGCATGGCTGGCGGACGTATAGTCATTCGCCCCCCACAAGGTTCGGCATTTTTAAGCCATGAAGCAACCATTGCCGGTAATACCTGTTTATATGGTGCAACTGGCGGTAAATTATTTGCCGCAGGTCGTGCCGGTGAACGTTTTGCCGTACGTAATTCTGGTGCTATTAGTGTTGTTGAAGGCATTGGTGATAATGGCTGTGAATATATGACAGGCGGTATTGTATGCGTACTTGGTAAAACAGGGGTTAACTTTGGTGCCGGTATGACTGGTGGATTTGCCTATATTTTAGATGCTGATGGCGATTTTCATAAACGTATCAATAAAGAGTTAGTCGAAATGCTAAATGTTGCTGATTATTCAATACATGAAGAGCACTTACGAGGATTAATCATGGAGCATGCTCAACTTACTCACTCATCACGCGCTGAAGAAATTTTAGCTAATTGGCAGGATTTTGCTAAACAATTTGTTTTAGTTAAACCTAAATCGAGCGATGTAAAAGCGCTGCTTGGTCATCGTAGTCGTTCATCAGCAGAACTACGCGTTCAAGCACAGTAAGGAGAGCACGAAAATGAGTCAAAATGTTTATCAGTTTATCGATTTACAACGTGTCGATCCGCCAAAAAAACCGTTGAATATTCGTAAAATAGAATTTGTTGAAATTTACGAAGGATTTTCCCCTGCGCAATCTCAAGCCCAAGCCGATCGCTGTTTGGCTTGTGGTAACCCCTATTGTGAATGGCGTTGCCCTGTGCATAACTATATTCCGAATTGGCTAAAATTAGTTAACGAAGGTAAAATTTTAGAGGCAGTTGAACTCTCTCACCAAACTAATAGTTTACCGGAAGTTTGTGGCCGTGTTTGCCCTCAAGATCGACTTTGTGAAGGATCATGCACCTTAAACGCAGAGTTTGGCGCTGTTACTATCGGTAATATTGAACGCTATATTACCGATGAAGCCTTTAAAATGGGATGGAAACCTAACTTAACTAATGTTGAAAAAACGGGATTAAAAGTCGCCATTATTGGTGCGGGTCCTGCAGGACTTGCTTGCGCTGATGTTTTAGTACGTAATGGTGTAACACCGGTAGTTTTTGATCGTCACCCTGAAATTGGTGGGCTATTAACCTTTGGTATTCCTGCATTTAAATTGGATAAGGAAGTATTAATCAACCGTCGTAAAATTTTTACCGAGATGGGAGTTGAGTTTCGTCTAAATACCGAAGTAGGAAAAACAGTTCAATTATCTGAGTTACTCAATGAGTTCGATGCTGTTTTTATTGGAACAGGTACCTATCAATCAATGCGCGCAGGACTCGAAAATGAAGATGCTAACGGCGTTTATGATGCGTTACCATTTTTGATCGCCAATACTAAGCACATAATGCATCATGAACAAACCAAAGATACCCCATACATCGACATGAAAAATAAACGTGTAGTTGTATTAGGTGGGGGTGATACAGCGATGGACTGTGTCCGCACTTCAATTCGCCAAGGTGCAACTGACGTGACTTGTGCCTATCGTCGTGATGAAGCCAATATGCCCGGTTCTAAACGCGAAGTCAAAAACGCCAAAGAGGAAGGAGTACAATTTCAATTTAATGTACAGCCATTAAGTATAGAAATTAATAATACTGGGCACGTTACCGGCGTGAAAATGGTCAGGACTGAATTAGGTGAGCCAGATGCTAAAGGCCGCCGCTCACCAGTTATTATTGAAGGGTCTGAATTTATTTTACCTGCCGATGCAGTGGTAATGGCATTTGGTTTTAAGCCGCACTCAATGCCTTGGCTTACAGAACATGGAGTTGATTTAGATAAGCAAGGTCGCATTATTGCCCCAGAGGTTAAAGGGTATCAAACGACTAATGCAAAAATCTTTGCCGGCGGCGATGCAGTACGAGGCTCTGACTTAGTCGTCACCGCCATTAGCGAAGGACGTAAAGCAGCAGAAGGAATTTTAGATTATTTAGAAGTGTGATTGCGTTTTTAGATTAAATCCAAAAATTAACCCCACTTACGCAATGTTAAGTGGGGTTATTTTTAGCAAAATCTTTAATTATCGGTGTAATCGATAAGGTTCATCCATCGTGACAAAGCTGTGTTCTTTTAACGCCTCATTTATCCACGCTTGAATACCTTTAGTATGACAAATCGTTTCAATGTAATTAGCTAAAGTTGAGCTTGTCTGAATATGATAATTTTTTAATCTTAAGCATAAAGGTGCATAAAATCCATCAGCTATACTAAAATCACCAAATAAATAGTGATCATTTGATTTGTTAGAAGATAAAAAAGACGTTAATAAATCATCTAAGAACAAGAGCTCTTTTTTGACTTCGGGGTGATCACGTAAAATTATCTGCCCAACTTCTGGCAATTCAGCCTCGATATTCATGGGTAAATAATTTCGAATCGCTTGAAATCCCGAATGCATTTTTGCAACTAAGCTACGAGCCATTGCTCTACGTTTTATATCTGTCGGCCATAGCGCTAAATTGCGATGCTGTTCAGCTAAGTATTCACAAATCGCTAAAGAATCGGTAATAACAAGATCGTTATCAACAAGTATCGGAACAGTTCCAAATTTTGAAATGGATGATATCGTAGTTTTAAATAGGGAATCTTCATCAAAACTATCAAATTTAACCAATTTTTCAGCAAAGGGAATATCAAAATATTTCATCACCACCCAAGGCCGCATAGACCATGTAGAGTAGTTTTTATTGCCGATATAAAGTGTGTAATACATTTCCAACCACCCTACAATAAATATTAACTTTAAAAAGTGTTAAGTGCTAATCTCACTTAATCTTTACATCAACAACCTTATCTCACTTTCTACGAAGTTATAAGTAAACCACATGTGTGCCTTTTTCAGGTTGGAAGGTCGCTTTACCAAATTCATCAAGGAAATAAGCAATATGATCAGTTTTATCACCCAATAAACGCCCTTTCACTTTATTCCAGGTCATTAGCACAATCATTGCATCGGGTTCACAGCAAATCAGCATAGGTTGTTCGAACTCTTCATTATAATAAAACTCGCCACCATATATTTTATGTGCGGTGAGTAGTAGGTAACATCCATACTCTTGAGCAATCATATTTAATTGTTCTTCAGGAATACTAAAGTTTTTTTCGGCAATTTCGCTGATAATCATTTCAACAACAGTGATGCTCTTTTCAGAGTAATCAAGCTGATTAATGCTCCATGTTGGACTATGTAATATCGCATTTTGTGCCCACGCTTCTATTTCTTGATACAGTTCGTTTTTTTGTTCAGTCATTTTTATTTACTTCGCTATTTGATTTTTCTAATTGCTTAACACTTTGCCACGCGTCTTCCATTTGTTCAAGTGTTGCATCAACTAAAGCCAGATTTTTTTGTTTTAATAGCGATTCCACTTGTTTAAATCGACGAACAAACTTGTTATTTGCTTTTTGCGCGCAAAGTTCCGATTTAACTTTCAAATGACGTGCTAAATTAACCGTTGCAAAAATCAAATCGCCTAATTCTTCTTCAATTTTGTCTTGTTCAAGTGTTGATTTATTTAGCTCTTGCTCGACTTCAATTAGCTCTTCTTTTACTTTATCTAAGACAGGCTGCAACGCTAACCAATCAAAACCAACAGATGCACAGCGTTTTTGGATTTTCTCAGCTCTCATCAAAGCAGGAAGAGAATTAGGAATATCATCGAGTATCGAGAACTGCGCTCGCTCATTACGCTCTTGTTGTTTGAGCTGCTCCCAATTGAGTTTTGCAGCAGGATTATCTGAAAAGATATGTGGATGACGACGAACTAATTTATCAGCAACCGCATTGCAAATATCATCAAAATTAAACGCCTTTTGCTCGTCAGCCAAATCAGCATAAAAAACAATTTGAAATAACAGATCGCCTAATTCATTTTTCAGTTCTTGCATATCTTGTTGATCGATAGCCTCTAAAACTTCATAAGTTTCTTCTAAAGTATAAGGCTTTAATGAGGTAAAAGTTTGTACGCGATCCCATTCACAACCATTAATCGGATCACGAAGTTGCTTTGTAATAGCTTGTAGACGCTTTAATCCATTCACGGTAGATATCTCAATTAAATTGACCTAAGCGCATATTGTAATATATTCACAATAAAACAGTTATTTTTTTAATATTACTAACCTATTACTACTCAAATTATTCATAATAAATTCAAGCACAATTACACTAAAAAAATTTAACAAGCAAAAAAATCCAAATAAGACAAACAAAAAAAGATAAACAACAAATAAAGTGAATTTCAGTATATAATGTCGGTATGCTAAATCAATTACATTAATAAAAATGAATAACTTACGTGAACTTACATTAAGAGGCACTATTCTAGGTGCCTTTATAACGATTATTTTTACTGCATCTAATGTCTATTTAGGTTTAAAAGTTGGATTAACATTTTCTTCTGCTATTCCGGCAGCCGTTATTTCTATGGCAATATTGAGGCTTTTTTCTGGCTCAACCATTTTAGAAAATAATATGGTGCAAACCCAAGCATCAGCAGCGGGTACTTTGTCTTCAATTATCTTTGTGTTACCGGGATTATTAATGATTGGTTACTGGCAAGGTTTTCCGTTTTTACAAACCTTTGCCATATGTGCTGCTGGAGGAATGTTGGGCGTATTATTTTCAATCCCATTGCGTCATGTTATGGTAGTAAAAAGCACACTACCTTACCCCGAAGGGATCGCTGCTGCTGAAATTTTAAAAGCTGGCTCAAAATCAGGGGATAACGATACCAATGAAGGCCTAAAAGATATTTTAGTCGGTGGCGTCATCGCTTCTGTAGTCAGTGTTTGTACTAATGGTTTTCGATTACTATCTGAAAGTATCTCTTATTGGTTTACCGGTGGTAAATCAATCTTTCAATTACCAATGGGTTTTTCATTAGCTTTACTTAGCGCAGGTTATTTAATTGGTATTATTTCGGGTATTGCTGTGTTAGTTGGGACAATTATTGGTTGGGGATTTGGTATTCCTATTTTAAGTCTTATAACCGATTATGATACTAATGAGCCTTTATCTAAAATTGCTATGGGACTTTGGGCAAAAGACATTCGCTACATTGGTGCTGGTACTATTGCAATTGCTGCAATATGGACATTATTAACATTAATCAAACCAGTTATTGAAGGTTTAAAAATATCATTCAGCACTTTACGTTCTGATGTTTCAGCGAATGATATCGCCGAAACAGATCGCGATCTCTCGCCTAAATCAATCTTTTTGATAATGGGTGGGATGCTAATTATCTTAATCGTGACTTTTTATTCATTTATTTCTGGCAGTGGGTTATCAACAGGCGTTGCATGGGCATTAGTATTTTGTGCAGTTCTATTTGCTTTTATTATGGGCTTTTTAGTTGCTGCCGCTTGTGGTTACATGGCTGGACTAGTTGGCTCATCCGCAAGTCCAATATCAGGCATTGCCATTGTCGCAGCTATTGTAATTTCGCTCATCTTATTAGGTTTAGGTGAAGCCAATGGTATGTTAGCATCCGTTGAAGGATCCAATTTTGCGACTGCTTTAGCGCTATTTACTACCAGTTCAGTTTTAGCAGTTGCTTGTATTTCTAATGATAATTTACAAGATCTTAAAACAGGCTATCTTGTTAAAGCAACCCCTTGGAAACAACAGGTTGCTTTACTCATTGGTTGTGTGGTTGGTGCTATTGTTATCGCACCTATTCTTGAGATTCTCTATAACGCATATGGTTTTACCGGGGCATTACCACGAGCAGATATGGATCATTCACAAGTGTTAGCTGCACCGCAAGCAACCTTAATAACAACTATTGCCAAAGGGATATTCTCTCATCAACTTGATTGGACCATGATTTTAATCGGCTTGGCGGTCGGTACAATGATTATCATCATTGATTTAATTTTAGCAAAATCAAAATGTCGCTTCCGTTTACCTGCATTAGCGGTTGGTTTGGGTATCTATTTACCGCCGACCATTACTATGCCAATCTTCGTGGGCACCATACTATCGTGGTTAATTAAGCGTGGCGCTTATGCTAAAGCAAAAAAACAAAATTTAGATCCTGAAGCACAATATAAAAAAGTTGATAGTAAAGCGGCGTTAATTGCTTCGGGATTAATTGTAGGTGAAAGTTTAGTTGGTGTGTTATTAGCTATAGTGATTGTTATCAGTATTGCCAGTGGCGGTAGTGATACACCATTGGCTATATCAGCTGACTTAGGTACATTACCACAATATTTGGGATTAGCGGTATTTGTGGCGATCTGTTTGTACTTTATTCGTCGATCATTAACAGCAATCAAACAATCATAATAGAACTAAACAACGTTAAGCCCTTTAGCAATCATAAAGGGCTTTCATTTATCTGAAAACCTTACCTACGCATCCATCATATTAATATTACAATCAATGATTTTCATGGTTCTATCAACAAGTTGTTGTGCAATTTTAGCCGTTAGATTATAAGGACTCATTGCCATCTTGGTCATCCTATTTTGATTTTACTTGAACTTCAATTTTTGCTAGGATAGCTCATTTTATTTTGAATAATAGATCGCAATATCATGATTGTTTTTGATTCTATCCAAATTCGCCGAGGTGTAAATCTCCTATTAGATAATGCTTCAGCCACTATTAATCCTAAACAAAAAGTGGGATTAGTTGGTAAAAATGGTTGTGGAAAATCCACCTTATTTTCGCTAATCAAAGGTGAAATTCAAGCAGATGGTGGTAGCTTGAGCATTCCTGCACAATGGCAACTAGCTTGGGTTAATCAAGAAACACCCGCTTTAGATGTGCCTGCTATTGAGTATGCTATTGATGGGGATCGAGAGTATCGCCAATTAGAACAGAAATTAGCCATTGCTAATCAAGAAAATAATGGTGAACAAATTGCAATTATTCATGAAAAACTCGATACCATTGATGCTTGGTCAATACAGGCAAGAGCTGCAACACTATTACATGGTTTAGGATTTTCTAACGAACAACTTCTGTTGCCGGTTAAATCCTATTCAGGCGGTTGGCGAATGCGACTAAATTTGGCGCAAGCGTTAATGTGTCGTTCTGATTTACTGCTTCTAGACGAACCGACCAACCACCTTGATTTAGATGCTGTAATTTGGCTTGAAAAGTGGTTAAGTAATTACCAAGGTACACTAATTTTAATCTCACATGACCGAGATTTTTTAGATCCTTTAGTGAATAAAATTATTCATATCGAACAAAAGAAATTATTTGAATACACAGGCAATTATTCATCATTTGAAACACAGCGCTCAGCAAAATTGGCTCAACAACAATCATTATACGAAAGCCAACAACTTAAAGTCGCTCATTTGCAAAGTTACATCGACCGTTTTAGAGCTAAAGCAACCAAAGCGAAACAAGCGCAAAGTCGAATTAAAATGCTAGAAAAAATGGAACTGATAGCGCCAGCGCATGTGGATAATCCTTTCCATTTTAATTTTAAACCTGCTGAATTTTTACCGAGTCCATTATTGATGATGGATAAAGTAGTTGCCGGCTATGGAGATAAAATTGTCCTTGAAAAAATTAAATTGAATCTTGTGCCAGGCTCAAGAATTGGTTTATTAGGACGCAATGGAGCGGGTAAGTCGACCTTAATTAAATTATTAGCGGGCGAACTACAACCTAAAGAAGGCCATATTAATTTAGCCAAAGGTGTTCAATTAGGCTATTTTGCTCAGCATCAGTTAGAGTATTTGCGAGGTGATGAATCGCCACTTTGGCATCTAACCAAACTTGCTGATCCTAAAATAACAGAACAAGAACTGCGTAACTATTTAGGTGGTTTTGATTTTCATGGTGATAAAGTCAATGAGCCTGTAAAAACATTTTCAGGCGGTGAAAAAGCACGATTAGTGTTAGCACTAATTGTTTGGCAAAAACCCAATTTACTGTTACTTGATGAACCAACTAACCATTTAGATTTAGATATGCGTCAGGCATTAACCGAGGCGCTTATTGATTTTGAAGGAGCTTTAGTTGTTGTATCACATGATCGTCATCTATTACGTTCAACAACTGATGAGTTTTATTTAGTCCACAATCATAAAGTCGAACCATTTAATGGCGATCTTGATGACTACCAAAAATGGCTTGCTGAAGAACAGAAAGCTGAAAATCAACCTGAACCCGATCAAGATGCGGCTAAAAAAGATAGTGTCCAAAATATCTCCTCGCAAGAGCGCAAAGAACAAAAACGCCGTGAAGCGGAATTAAGAGCGCAAATGCAGCCAATTAAAAAATTGTTGCAAAAAGAAGAGCAAGTTCTTGAACAACTGACAAAACAATTAAAAGCAATTGAAGAACAATTAGCTGATCCAACTATTTACGAAACAGAAAATAAATCACAATTAACGGAATTATTACTGAAACAGAGCCAACTTAAAGGTGATCAAGAAGAATCAGAAATGAAATGGTTAGATTTACAGCAGCAACTAGAAGATTTTAATTATGAAGATTAATATTGTTTTGCCAGGTTTATTTTTGCTAATTAACCTATAGCATAATAATCTTTAATAAAGAACCAAGTTAAAACGAATTTTTTTGTAAATGGCTAATTTTAAATATTTTTAAAAAAATATTTAATGAGCAACATCACACACAAATATATCCTTGCTTGGTTGCTGTTTACTAAAGCAACCAATGCAAATACAAATGATGTAAAAGATCAGATAAGATCGCCTTATGAAAAGAGGTCTTATACTTTAACCTTAGTAAAAAATAGAAAGAGTTAAACAAACTAAATTTTATCGCTAAGAGTAATTTATTGAATTTGTAAAGATAATTTATTCATCTAATACCAATATCCCGTCGGGATGAATTTTTAGATAAAATTCATCGCCGTATTTTGGCTTTAAATTAAATGAAATTAACGTATAAAAGTAAGATTTGATCATACCAGTTAACTGAAATCTTGTACTGAGTCCGCATATACGCTACATTTTCGACACGATATTTTTGGCAATCTTCAGCTTTTTGGGTTATCAGCTCAATAGTTTCTAGTCTAATGCCAACAATACAGCGTGTTGATTTAAATTTGATTTAATCTTGGCATTTTAGCTTATAACCAAAAATCGAAATATAACCATTATTATAATGCTCAGGGAAATTCTTTGCACATCGATAAAATTAGTTTTTGATAAACCTAAATAGTTGGTTGTAAATTCGGTAACATAACCAGAACATTCCCTTCATCAACGTAACACCAAGTCTAACAACAACAGTCAGAATTATAATTGATAATAAAAAATTCGACCTATAACCATTATATGCTTAGCATATTCTAGCGCTATGCGGTGCATAGATTATCCCCAAATGTTGCATTAACTCCAACAGCAACACCTAATAAAATTGCGTTAAAAATAACTCGAATAAATAGATCTTTGACAAAATATCAATAAATTGCAGCCGTATCAATTTTCTCTTTTCGTAAACATCGTCAAAAATATAGCCAGAGCTGAGTATAAAGCACATACTAATAGGGTAATTATTATCATTGTTCCAATGACAAAGCAATCACCTTCCATTCCCTAAAAGCCAGCAAACTTATGTATCATCATCATTTCAAACCAAAAAATATTATTGCATAGCCCATACGGGAATAACAAAACCATAAGTTTGTTACTGTAAATATCATACAAAATAATGTATAAATAGCATCAAAATGAAAGATTTGATTTAAAACATAAAGTTAATTACACCATTATGAGCTATAAAAATACTTTTAAGCGAAGATACTTAATGAGGAGAGTAGCAAGAAGAAATATACTAATGAAGTAAAAATAGACAAAAAACTAAAATGCAATACAAATCATTTCTGTCGGTGATGAACAAATTCACCTTTATGTTTATCCTATCATTTTATCGAAAGGGTAAAACATTGACGTTGATCCAAATAAGGCTATCTTGGTCATTACATTTAAATAGCGAATAAAAAATAGTAATTGTTATTTTTAAGGCAGATTTTTTGCATAAAAAAAATCACAGAATAATTTCTGTGATTTTTGTTGTCATTGAATTAAAAATATTCAAATAAATTAGCTTTTTTCTACTTGGCTAAAATCAAGTTCAACAGGTGTTGAACGACCAAAAATAGAAACTGAAACTTTTAGGCGACTTTTTTCGTAATCAACTTCTTCAACCACACCATTAAAGTCAGCAAATGGTCCTTCATTAACACGCACAAGCTCACCTGGTTCAAACAGTGTTTTAGGACGAGGTTTGTCACCGACTTGTTGTAAGCGGTTCATAATTGCATCAACTTCACGTTGACTAATCGGTGCTGGTCTATCCGATGTACCACCAATAAAGCCCATAGTTCTTGGTACACTTTTGACCAAATGCCAAGTCGCATCGTTCATTATCATTTCAACTAGTACGTAACCTGGGAAGAATTTACGTTCACTCTTACGGCGTTGACCACTTTTCATCTCAACGACTTCTTCTGTAGGAACTAATACTTCGCCAAATGCGTCTTCCATATTATGTAATTTGATATATTCACGTAATGATTGTGCAACACGCGCTTCATAACCTGAGTAAGCTTGAATGACATACCAACGTTTTTGTTGTGCTTCGCTCATATTAACGTCCTATTGATGTTAAATAAAAGACTATTGAACGGAATAAAGAATCCATTCCCCAAAGTGCTAAGCCGACAATCACAGTAATTGCAGCAATGAGTAAAGTTGTTTGTACGGTTTCTTTACGTGTTGGCCAAACTACCTTTCTTAGCTCTTTTCTAGATTCTTGTAAAAACACATAAAATGCCTTACCTTTATTTGTTGTAAAGGCAATAAATAAAGTTAACAACGAAATTACAACAACCGCAATAATTCGTACAATAGTATTTGGTTGATATATATCATTAGGTCCAGCAAAATAGAAATTCCCCCAGACAATAAACGCAATCAGTACTAGAACTAAACCCCATTTGAATTTGTCTAGATTCGTGTTTGTATCTTGACTCTCGTTACTTACTAGCATATAAAACCTATGATTATGTTATTTATAATAATATCTATTTTCCAAAATGCTCTTTAAAGAAAAACATTTTGCTAAACAGACTAGATAAGAAAGGGTATCAAACGACACCCTTCTTATTGTCGCTAGTGTATAAAATTATTTAATAACTTTAGCAACAACACCCGCACCAACAGTACGGCCACCTTCACGAATCGCAAAACGTAAACCTTCTGCCATCGCAATTGGGTGAATTAATGATACTGTCATTTTGATATTATCGCCTGGCATTACCATTTCTACACCTTCTGGTAACTCGATAGTACCTGTTACGTCAGTTGTACGGAAGTAGAACTGTGGACGGTAACCTTTGAAGAATGGAGTATGACGTCCGCCTTCTTCTTTACTTAAAATATAAACTTCTGATTCAAAGTCTGTATGTGGTGTGATTGAACCTGGTTTAGCTAATACTTGACCACGTTCGATTTCTTCACGTTTAGTACCACGTAGTAACACACCTACGTTTTCACCTGCTCGACCTTCGTCAAGTAATTTACGGAACATTTCAACACCAGTACAAGTTGTTTTTGTTGTCGGTTTGATACCAACGATTTCAACTTCTTCACCAACTTTGATTACACCGCGCTCTACACGACCTGTTACTACTGTACCACGTCCTGAAATTGAGAATACGTCTTCAATTGGAAGTAGGAATGGTTTGTCAATATCACGCTCTGGCTCTGGAATATAAGTATCTAAAGCTTCAGCTAATTCAACAATTTTGTCTTCCCATGCTGCATCGCCTTCTAACGCTTTTAACGCTGAACCACGAATAACTGGTGTGTCATCACCTGGGAAATCGTATTGAGATAGAAGTTCACGTACTTCCATTTCAACTAATTCTAATAATTCTTCATCATCAACCATATCACATTTGTTTAAGAATACGATGATGTAAGGAACACCTACTTGACGTCCTAAAAGGATGTGCTCACGAGTTTGTGGCATAGGACCATCAGTTGCTGCTACTACTAAGATAGCACCGTCCATTTGTGCTGCACCAGTGATCATGTTTTTAACATAGTCAGCATGGCCCGGACAGTCTACGTGTGCGTAGTGACGAGTTGGTGTATCGTATTCAACGTGTGAAGTATTGATGGTAATACCACGTGCTTTTTCTTCTGGTGCGTTATCGATTTGATCGAATGCACGAGCTTGACCGCCGTATTTTTTAGCAAGTACAGACGTAATTGCAGCAGTTAAAGTTGTTTTACCATGGTCAACGTGGCCGATTGTACCAACGTTAACGTGGGGTTTTGTACGTTCAAATTTTTCTTTAGACATTTATCGTCCCTCAAATGTAATACAAATCGGTGGTGAATCACCACATTAACCAAGTATCATATTTAATATCAATATAATACTAACTTAAAATTAGCTCTGAATGATAACAGATAAAGCCATCGAGTGACAAGCTTTAAAGCAGTCAAATTCGATATTTTTAGAAGTTTAGGAGATTAACAAGAATGGTGCTGATAGGCAGATTTGAACTGCCGACCTCACCCTTACCAAGGGTGCGCTCTACCAACTGAGCTATATCAGCAATTGGAGCGGGCAGCGGGAATCGAACCCGCATCATCAGCTTGGAAGGCTGAGGTAATAGCCATTATACGATGCCCGCATGTTCAAACTCGGCTACCTAAATGCTTCAATTAGCTATTGCTAATATTAGATATGTGGTGGTGGGGGAAGGATTCGAACCTTCGAAGTGTGACACGGCAGATTTACAGTCTGCTCCCTTTGGCCGCTCGGGAACCCCACCCCGAATCTTTATAATTTTGTTTACTTAGGAAAATGGTGCCGGCTGCCGGAATCGAACTGGCGACCTACTGATTACAAGTCAGTTGCTCTACCTACTGAGCTAAGCCGGCCTAAGTGCTGCGCATTATGGACTAGAACATTTAAGCTTGCAAGCAAAAAAATCAAATTTTATTTTGTTTGCTTAAAAAAAAATCAAAAACATAAAAAAAACCTGAAATTTAAGCTATTTCAGGTTTTTATTTAATCAAAAATAATATTTTAAATTATTTCTTCTTAGCGACTTTTTTCTTTGATTCAACTGCTACACCTTTAGCGGCAGTATGCATTGCAACATCCTCGCTGATGTCACCTTTATCTTGATATGGACGTCCATAATAAGTATCAAGTAGAATTTGTTTTAATTCAGCGATTAAAGGATAACGCGGGTTTGCTCCAGTACATTGGTCATCAAAGGCATCCACAGCAAGTTGATCAACTTGCGATAAAAATACTTTTTCATCTACACCAAATTCTTTAATAGAAAACGGTATATCAAGCTCTATTCTAAGTTGATCTAACCAAGCGATCAGTTTTTCAACTTTCTTCTCATCTTTATCACTTGCGGATGTTAATCCTAAATGGTCTGCAATTTCTGCATAACGACTTACCGCTTTAGGATAACCGTATTGGCTAAACGTACCTTGTTTAGTTGGTTTATCGGTTGCATTAAATCGCACTACATTACTAATAAGCATTGCATTAGCAAAACCATGCGGAATATGGAAAGCAGCGCCAATTTTATGCGCCATTGAGTGACAAACACCTAAAAATGCTTGAGCAAAAGCAACACCAGCTAATGTTGCCGCACTATGCACTTTTTCACGCGCAACAGGGTTTTTAGCACCATCTTTATAACTTGCAGGTAAATAAGTTTTTAACAAACTTAATGCTTGTAATGCTTGACCATCAGAAAACTCACTCGCCATGATAGACACATAAGCTTCTAACGCATGAGTTACCGCATCATAACCACCCGCAGCACAAAGTGATTTTGGCATGTTCATTACTAAATTAGCATCCACAATTGCCATGTTAGGCGTAATAGCATAATCGGCTAATGGATATTTTTGCCCAGTTGCATCATCTGTTACCACGGCAAATGGTGTTACTTCAGAACCCGTACCCGATGTAGTTGCTACACAAATTAATTTAGCTTTTTTACCCATGTTAGGGAAGTGACAAGTACGTTTACGAATATCCATAAAACGCAACGCTAATTCATCAAATTTTGTTTCTGGGTGTTCATAAAGTACCCACATGATTTTAGCCGCATCCATTGGCGAACCACCACCCAAAGCAATAACAGTATCGGGTTGGAAGTCAGTCATTGATTGTGTTCCTTTACGAACAATACTTAACGTTGGATCAGCTTCAACATCAAAGAAGGTTTCACAAATTACACCTTGTGCTTCTAGTTGATCAGTAATTTGTTTTGAATAACCGTTATTAAATAAAAATTTATCAGTTACTAAAAAGACGCGTTTTGCTCCTTGCTCAATGACTTCATTTAAAGCAACAGGAAGTGAGCCACGTTTAAAATAAATAGAACTTGGTAATTTATGCCATAACATATTTTCTGCTCTCTTAGCGATGGTTTTCTTGTTGATTAAGTGTTTCGGTCCAACATTTTCAGATACCGAGTTACCACCCCAAGAACCACAACCCAATGTTAAAGATGGCGCTAAATCAAAGTTATATAAATCACCAATACCACCATGTGCAGCTGGTTGGTTAATTAAGATACGACACGTTTTCATTTTGCTGCCAAAATAAGCAATTCGCTCACGATTACTATCTTGATCAGTATAAAGAACAGAGGTATGACCCATACCACCCATTTCAACTAATTTTTCGGCTTTTTCTACAGCTTCATTAAAATCTTTTGCTTTGAACATAGCCAATGTTGGTGAAAGTTTTTCGTGCGCAAAAGGTTCTGACAAATCAACTTTAGTCACTTCACCGACAAGGACTTTTGCACCAGCTGGGGCTTTAAAACCAGCCATTTCAGCAATTTTGGTTGCTGGTTGACCAACGATGTTAGCATTTAACGCACCTTTATCATTTAAAATAATGCCTTGAACCGCTTTAGTTTCTTTAGCATTTAAAACATATGCACCATATTGTGTTAATAAACGTTTAACTTCATCGTACACAGAATCAACAACAACAATCGCTTGTTCAGATGCACAGATCATGCCGTTATCAAACGTTTTAGACATAAGTACAGAGGCAACAGCACGTTTTAAATCAGCCGTTTCATCAATAATAACTGGCGTATTACCTGCCCCAACACCTAGTGCTGGTTTACCTGAGCTGTAAGCCGCTTTAACCATACCTGGACCACCGGTTGCTAAAATAGCAGCAACATCATCGTGATGCATTAATGCATTCGATAATTCAATAGAAGGTTCATCAATCCAGCCAATAATATCTTTTGGTGCGCCTGCTTTAATAGCAGCATCGAGTACAATGCGAGCAGCTTCAATAGTTGATTTTTTAGCTCTAGGATGTGGAGAAAAAACAATGGCGTTACGAGTTTTTAAGCTGATTAAAGATTTGAAAATTGCGGTAGAAGTAGGGTTGGTTGTTGGAACGATACCACAAATAATACCTAAAGGTTCAGCTAAGGTTATTGTTCCGTATGGTTCATTTTCTGCAACAACACCACACGTTTTATCATGTCGGTATTTATTTAGAATGTACTCAGCAGCAAATAAATTTTTAATGACTTTATCTTCTACTATTCCCATGCCTGATTCTTCTACAGCTTGTTGAGCTAGTGGGATTCTAGCTGCTGCAGCTGCTGTAGCGGCTGCGACGAAGATTTTGTCGACTTGCTCTTGAGTATAAGTTGAATAAGTTTCCTGTGCTTTTTTAACACGGGCCATTAACTCATTTAACTCATTCATGTTGGTTACTGCCATAGATTTCTCCTTGAAATTAAAAAAATAAATCTGGATCGTTTGGCTTCTTCCTTGAATTTTAAATGCTTCAGCATAACAACTAAACGAAATTGTCGTTATCCTAAATCAGTTTTTTACTTTATACAATAATATTGCACAAAAAATAAATATAACAGACAAAATGAAAGTGATTAACAGGATAAATAACAACAAATATTGGTTATTTTTTTGATGAAAAAACCATTTTTAGACAAAATGGTCATGAGTTAACAATTAATGTTTAATATTAATAAGATAGATGGTTTTGTAATTATATTTTAGATAATTTATTTAACACATAACTAACTGCAACAAAACCAAAGGTTGCTGTAACGGTTGTAATTGCACCAAAACCCGATGCACAATCCATTTTTTTCGCGCCGTCGGCATCACTTTTGGTAAAGCAAATTTGACCATTTTTAGTCGGATAAGTGAGTTGTTCGGTTGAGAAAACGCAAGGAATTGAATATTTACCTTTACTGTCTTTATTGAGTTTATAATCGTTTTTTAAGCGTTCGCGTAACTTAGCCGCTAACGGATCTTGAATCGTTTTGGCTAAATCGACGATCCTAATTTGGGTAGGATCTTTTTGACCACCAGCTCCACCAATTGTGATCACCTTTAACTTCTGGCGTTTACAATAAGCCAATACCGCAGCTTTATCACGGACACTATCAATTGCATCAATGATATAATCATAACGTGGTAACTGTTTGCTTCCTAAATAGTCGCTGACATTATCAACATTAATAAAATCATCGATCTCATTGACAATGCATTCAGGATTGATCTGCAAAATTCTATCAGCCATTACCGCTGTCTTGGCTTTGCCGATAGTTGTTGTTAAGGCATGAATTTGACGATTGGTATTGGTGACACATACATCATCCATATCAATCAATGTAATTTGACCCACACCACTACGCGCTAGCGATTCAGCCACCCAAGAACCTACCCCACCTATGCCTATCACGCAGATATGGGCACGAGCAAAAGAAGCTAATGCAGATTCACCATATAACCGCGCAATTCCGCTAAAACGTTGAAAGTAACTATCAGAAAATGTGTTACGCATAATCACCATTGTTATATCGAAATTTTGCAATACTAGCAGTGCATAACGATTAACGCAACTAACGCTGCTATTCTTGTGATTGAAGTTATCAGTATTAGACTGGTAAATTAACTATTTACGTCCTAATTTCAATATCTCTTGTACCATTTGTTTAGTATGGGTTTGCATATATTTTACTAAATGGTCATTTTTTTCATTAAGTAGAATGAGATAAAAACGATTACGAGCCAAATGGGTTGATTCATCATAAGTACTGACAATTAAATAACCTATACCATTTTTTTCATCAGTTCCTACAACATAAGAAACGTTACCTTCTTGAGTGACTTTTGGATCAGATGAACGCATTGCGATTTGCAATTTGAAGAGTTTTTGAGCATCTTGAGCATTGGCAACAACATCATCCATAATGATGAAATAATCTTCATAATAGGTTGCTGATTTAGGATCTTGCATGTACATAATTGCACGCTTATCATTAGGATTACCTGAACCACTATCACAACTTTGATTATATATATAATAGGTTTTATTGTGGAAATCTAATTTTTGGGGTAAATCATAAGTTGGTAATTTTTGATTAATTACCGTTAACATCGGACCATAGTTGCTAGGTTGATAATTATTTTCTAAGGTCCCACAACCAAACAATAATATTGAGATAAAACTGATTATAACTTTTTTCATTTTGTTTCCTTTGTGAGCTAAGTAAAAACACGATAAAATAATAAAATTTTACTACGACTTTACTTACTTGCTGATTTTCAACTCTTTGTTATGGTTTAGAAAATTTGATTAATTCATCTATTAGTTTGGTGGTTTGAATTGGATTTATTGTTTGGTAAAAATCACTATTTTTTGCATCAATGCTATACATTAAAGCCTTTATTACAACAAAGCCTTTTGCTTGGTCAAATTGTTGGGTATAGATATAGCGCCCATTTACTTTGGAATCAATACCTTCAACATATTTCACATTTTTGTAAGATTTAATTTCCGGATTTTCATTACTGCGTAGTTTTAGTTGCGTTAAAAAAACTGTCATCGCATCTTGTTCATTAGTGACAGCTTCATACATAATAAAAATCCGAGCATTATCTACATCATTACTATAAAGCACGATCTGTCTTTCATTGGATTGCTGTGTTTTTTCTGTTTTATCTGTTTTTACTTTCTTAAAATTCACATTGAAAAAATTTTTTTGATCAGATACTTGAATGGATGGCAATGCTTTATCGGAGCGAAGAATAAAAGTTTTATCTGATTGAGGTGCACTTAATACTTGATTAAATGGTATGTTTAATATAAAGCATGCTGTAATAATAATTAAAAATCTTTTCATACAAAACCATCCTATTTGTTTGTTTAACAACCTCACCTTTATGCTGATTATAAACTTTTTGATTCTGTAAACAATTGATTATTTATTATCATTAAACGCAAGCATCTAACGTAAAATTAGCCGTTTTATTAGTTAACTTTATTTTTGTTTTTATACTGAAATGCATAAATTTCCTAAACTTCTTTACAAGAATACCATCATTGTTTTTACCAATTTGAAAATTGAAATCTTTCTCCCTATGTTGAGAAATCAAAAATATATCATTTGCCATTTCACACCATTCTATTGGCGCTTTAACCCGGCTAAAAAATAAAAGGTTTAATCACATGTTTGATATCGGTATGTGGCATAACCACAACATAAAGTCAGTCAGTAGTGCGGTTGAATATAACAATTCTCGTTGCTTAATAACGAGTAAAAAGGAGTCTTACACATAGCCTTCTAGTTTTAAAATAGGAAACGTAAAATCAAAAAATTGATCGGCATTGCCGACGCGTTCATCTAACACCATGAAATCGTCAAAAAATAGTTGGTGGTTCGATTTATCTCCCATCTCATCTTGCATATTGTGATAGCAAATTGCCAAACGCAGGCTTTACTGGTTACCACCTAAATTAAATCAAATTATTTTTTTATATATCTGATTTTAAGGAAGAAAAAAATAATGCTAATTGATTTGTTACCAAATAGTATCCATGTGATTGCTCGTCATAGGGATAACCATAAAAAAAGAACAAGAAAATCGCGTTTTAGATTATCAGAGGGGAATAATAGACATAAAGTTATGTGATACCTTGTCTTTTTAGATATACAAGGCATCACAAAATAATCGCTTAGTTTTTGAAAGAGTGAATTGGCGCAGGAATGCGGCCGCCACGATTAATAAAATCGCATGAACTATATTTATTAACCGGCATAACGGGAGCATGACCAAGTAAACCACCAAATTCGATATTATCGCCAACCTTTAACCCAACAGCCGGAATAATTCTGACAGCGGTCGTTTTATGGTTGATAACACCAATTGCAGCCTCATCAGCAATGATTGCCGAAATAGTTTCGGCTGGCGTATCGCCTGGAATCGCAATCATATCAAGTCCTACCGAACAGACACACGTCATCGCTTCGAGTTTCTCTAAATTCAGTGCGCCATTATTAACTGCATCTATCATACCAGCATCTTCAGAAACCGGAATAAATGCACCACTTAAACCACCAACATGACCACAAGCCATAACACCGCCTTTTTTAACAGCATCATTAAGCATAGCGAGTGCTGCTGTAGTGCCATGTGTACCAACAACTTCCAGTCCCATTTCTTCTAAGATATGAGCAACAGAATCACCAATAGCCGGTGTTGGCGCTAATGATAAATCAACAATCCCAAATTTTACGCCTAAACGCTCAGAAGCTTCTTTACCAACAAGTTGTCCCATGCGGGTAATTTTAAAAGCGGTTTTTTTGATTGTTTCGGCAACGACATCAAAAGATTGTCCTTTTACTTTTTCAAGTGCACGTTTAACCACACCTGGGCCACTGACGCCAACATTAATAACACAATCAGCCTCACCAACACCATGAAAAGCCCCTGCCATAAATGGGTTATCTTCAACCGCATTTGCAAAAACCACTAATTTTGCACAAGCCATACTGCTATTATTTGCAGTTAAACTAGCTGCTTGTTTGATAATTTGTCCCATCTGCTTAACTGCATCCATATTGATGCCAGTTTGAGTTGAGCCCACATTAACCGAAGAACATACACGTTCTGTTTGAGCTAATGCTTGCGGAATAGAGTTAATTAAAATTTCATCGCCTTTATGGTAACCTTTTTGCACTAAAGCCGAAAACCCACCAATAAAGTTAACGCCAACAGCTTTAGCTGCCGCATCAAGCGTTTTTGCAAACTCAACATAATCTTTATCGTCACTTGCACCTGCAATTAACGATATAGGTGTAACAGAGATGCGTTTATTGATAATGGGGATACCAAATTCTGAAGTGATCTCATCGCCAACTTTAACTAAATTTTTGGCAAGACGAGTAATTTTTTCAAAGATCTTTTGACGGGCTTTTTCACCATCACTATCAATGCAATCTAGTAGGGAAATACCCATGGTTATTGTGCGGATATCAAGCTTCTCTTCCTCTATCATTTTAATGGTTTCGAGGATCTGTTTTGTTTCCATTAGTACTATCCTTCAGTAATGAGTATCAAATTTAGATTATAGGCGATGCATAGCATCAAAGATTTCTTCACGTTGAATATTGACTTTAACTTTCAGTTTTTCACCCGATTGAATTAATGCAGTTTTTACCTCATCAAAGCTCACTTTGATTTTAGATAAATCTAACAACATAATCATGGTAAAGTATTCATCCATAATAGTTTGGCTTACATCTAAAATATTAATGTCCAATTCATAAAGCTTTTGACTAATACCTGCAATAATCCCTGTTTGATCTTTACCGATAACCGTTAAAATGGTTTTCATAACACTCTCCAGCACAATTTTTACACAGTTAAAAAATATTTATAGCGTTGATTATAATAACATCTTCAAAAATTATCGAAATAGGAGTAGATTGTTTTTTTAGAAATAATAAAGACGATTACATTAAATTGAAAGGGCTGCAATATGGTAAATTTTCAAAAATCAAATAAATTGGATCATGTTTGTTATGATATTAGAGGACCTATTCTCGATCATGCCAAACGTCTAGAAGAAGAAGGACAAACGATTCTTAAACTCAATATTGGAAATCCTGCCCCATTTGGTTTTAATGCGCCTGATGAGCTCCTTGTTGATGTAATTCGTAATCTACCAACTTCGCAAGGATATTGTGATTCCAAAGGTCTTTACTCAGCCCGTAAAGCAGTTATGCAACATTATCAAGCAAGAGGGATTACAAATATTGATGTCGAGGATATCTATATTGGTAATGGTGTATCAGAATTAATCGTACAATCGATGCAAGCCTTACTAAATAGTGGCGATGAAGTGCTAGTACCTATGCCAGATTATCCATTATGGACAGCTGCAATTAGTCTATCTGGTGGAAATGCCATTCACTATTTATGTGATGAAGAAGCCAATTGGTCCCCCGATTTAGAAGATATTAAACGAAAAATCACACCTAAAACAAAAGGGATTGTTATCATCAATCCAAATAATCCAACAGGTGCGGTTTATAGCAAAGAAGTATTACTAGAAATTGCCGAAATTGCCCGTCAAAATAATTTGATCATTTTTGCTGACGAAATTTATGACAAAATTTTATATGATGATGCAGTCCATTATTCTATTGCTGCATTAGCCCCTGATTTATTTGTTGTCACAATGAGCGGCTTATCAAAAACTTACCGTGTTGCAGGCTTTAGACAAGGTTGGATGGCGCTTTGTGGTCCTAAACAACATGTAAAAGGCTATATTGAAGGCTTAAATATGCTCGCTTCAATGCGACTATGTGCTAATGTACCATTACAACATGCTATTCAAGGTGCGCTTGGCGGCTATCAAAGTATTAATGAATTTATTGTTCCAGGTGGTCGACTTTATGACCAGTGCATGTTGGCATGGCGTTTACTTAATGATATACCCGGTGTTTCGTGTACTAAACCACAAGGCGCTTTATACTTATTTCCAAAACTTGATCAACAAAAATTCAATATTCATAATGATCAAAAATTAGTGTTAGACTTTTTATTACAAGAAAAAGTATTGTTAGTGCAAGGAACTGGATTTAACTGGCATAAACCCGATCATGTTAGAATTGTGGCTTTACCTCATACTGGTCAGCTTGAAGATGCTATTGGACGATTTGCTAAATTCTTATCTAGTTATAAACAATAACAAAATTATCTATTTTAGGATTTCCCCCCCTCTTTTTACTGCTTGAGAATTAGAGGGGGATAAACAAAAACACTAAATTCATATTTAATTAACTTAAAATCGTTTATTAATAAATTTTAATCTACATAAAATTATCACTAATTAAATTTATCTATAACTGGTTATTAAACCAATTAAACTTATCGTCTCAAATCCCGTTACCCAATTGTACTGATACTTGCTCAACAAGATTATTTAATAAAAGATGCCAATATTTACAGCCAATTTATGCTAACGCCAATAAATCAGCTTTTCTAAACTTATCAGCTCGCCGCGAATAATAAAATTCTAATTGTTTGAATTAGTGGGGCTGGAAGAATATTTAAAATAGAATGATGACATATAGTAATAACTACCAGCAGATTTTGTCAGAATAAGACGCTAAAGTTGAGTTTTTAACTCAACGTATTATAAAAAAAGCGCTTTGAAAAGCGCTTTTTTTGATAAATAACTCAAATTTACTTTTTGATTCCTGCAAGTTTTGCACGAATATTTTCTGCACGATCTTTTGAAGATGGGTGTGTACTTAAAATTGAAGAACTATCACCTTGAGCAGCTAATTTATCAAATGCAGTAGCAAGTCCTGCTGGATTAATCTTTCTTTTCACTAAGAAATCGAAAGAGTAGTCATCTGCAGCTGTTTCTTGTTTTTGTGAAAATTGTGAATTGATAACTTTTGCAGCTAAATCACCTAATTGAGATTGAGAAATTGATGAAACTACACTGTTTCCTGATGCTGCAGCGGCATCACGAGCAATTTCAGTAGTATAAGCCACTTGCATTGCTTTTTTGCTATGACCTAAAGCAACGTGACCTAATTCATGGCCAAGTACGCCTTCAACTTCATTATCGTTCATCAAGTCCATTAGACCACTATAAACGCGCACACAACCATTTGCCATTGCCCACGCATTAACATCTTTAGTTAAATAAACTTTATAATTAACTGGTGTACCCTCAACATTATTACCAAGCGCTTTAGCAATTTTATTGAGTCGTTTAGTATAAGCACTATTAGCCGGTGCAATTTTTGATTGAGCATCCATTTGAGCACAAGCTTCTTGACTTAATTGCTTAACATCATTATCACTTAAAGTTACCGCTTTAAGACCTTTCATCCCCAAATTAACTGCATCATTTGGGTTGATGTTACAACCAACTAGAGACATTGCTGCAACCAAAGGTAGCGTAGCTAATAATGTTTTTTGATGTTTCTTCATACTCTTTTTCCTTTCCTTATATTATTAATAATCAACTTTTATCTAATCTTTAGTTAGATTCCAAAAATTTTAAACTAACTTGAAGAATAATCAATAAATAATTGTTTGTTTTATACTAGAAAAAAGAATTACTTGCTTACCTATATCAGGAAGCTTAGACTATTGGGTCATTTTTTTGAGGTATATAATTATGCAATTATCTGATTTTGACTTCACTCTTCCCAAAGAACTTATAGCCAAGCACCCGTCAGAAACAAGAAGTGCATGCCGTTTATTATCGCTTGATGGTGCGACAGGTCAGATAGAACATGGCGTCTTTTCCGATATTATTGATAAAATTAATCCTGGCGATTTACTGGTTTTTAATAATACCCGAGTAATTCCTGCTCGGGTTTATGGTAAAAAAGCCTCTGGCGGTAAAATTGAAATCTTAATTGAACGATTGTTAGATAATAATCGCGCGCTAGCCCACATAAAAGCATCAAAATCACCGAAAGAAGGCGCTGAATTAACATTAGGCGAAGATGCATCTGTTAATGTAATTATGCTCGCTCGGCACGATAGTCTATTTGAACTACAATTTCCTGATGATGTGCTGACAATCTTAAATAAAATTGGTCATATCCCATTACCGCCTTATATAGATAGACCCGATGACAGCCATGATCGTGAAGTTTATCAAACCGTTTATAGTAAAATTCCGGGAGCGGTTGCCGCCCCGACTGCCGGATTGCATTTTGATCAACCTTTATTAGAAAAATTAAAACAAAAAGGTATTGAGATGGCTTTTGTAACCTTACATGTAGGTGCCGGCACATTTCAACCAGTTAGAGTAGAAAATATAGAATCACATGTGATGCACGCTGAGTATGCACAAGTCTCGCAATCAGTAGTTGACGCTGTTTTAGCTTGTAAAGCAAGAGGCAATAAAGTCATAGCAGTTGGAACAACCTCGGTTAGAGCACTGGAAAGCGCGGCACAAAAAACCGGTAAAATTGCACCGTTTTTTAATGACACTCAAATATTTATCTATCCTGGTTATCACTTTAATGTTATCGATAGCTTAATTACTAATTTTCATTTACCTGAATCAACATTAATTATGCTGGTTTCTGCGTTTGCTGGTTATCAAAATACAATGAATGCTTATCAAGAAGCCGTCAAACAACAATATCGTTTTTTTAGTTATGGCGATGCCATGTTCATTACTAAACAAAATCAACAATAACAGTTAGGATTATTTCAATCTTTTACCTATTACCGATTGAATATCAAAATTAGGCAGGTCTTTTTTAACTAAACAAGTTATCAAAGTTACTTGCCACTCATCCTATCTAAAATATTATTGATACGCTTTAAATTTGAAGGATGTGAAACTGGATCTTTTACAGCATGAATAGGCATTTTAGATAACATATCAACTAAACCTATAGGATCAATGTTTTGGTTAACTAATAAGTCAAAAGCATAATTATCTGCCTCTATTTCATGTTGCTGAGCAACATCTTCTTTTTGGAAGATAACAATTTCATTCACTTTGTCAGCAAGTTCGATGTAAGAAGCTTGTTGAAATGAACTAACAAAATGCTGTAAAGCAATATGGCCCTGTTCATGCGCAATAACTGCTTGTAATTCAGCATCATTTAAAAGTTTTATTAAACCACTATTTATACGAATACAACCATTGGCTGTGGACCATGCATTTGGCTCAGTATCAAGATAGACTTTATAATTCAATTTAATATGATTAATCGTTTGTGGTAATGTTAAGGCGACTCTATTTAATCGTTGACTTAGTTTATGATAACTAGCAGGAATTACTGCTTTTTCATCCATTTCCATACAAGCAAGCTGGCTCATTGCCATAATATCAGAAGACGATAATCGACTAGCTACATCAGCAGAAATTAATTTTAAGGTACTTTTATTGTGACTTTGACAACCTATCAAACAAAATAGCGATACATAAACGAGCCACAATAACGATAAAAAACTTTTCACAAACGTCAAAAACCTTCTAAATATTGTCTATTACGGCTAGCCACGCTAAACTAGGCGCCGAAAAATCATAATACAATGACGTATTATATCAATAATTCGCGCCAAACTGTTTATTTGGTCGCAAGAGGTTAACAAAAAAAATGAAATTTGAATTAGATAATACCGACGGCTTAGCTCGCCGTGGACGAATGAAGTTCGATCGCCGTGGCGTCGAATATACAGTTGAAACACCAGCATTTATGCCGGTGGGTACTTATGGTACCGTCAAAGGTATGACTCCCGAAGAAGTCGCTGCAACCGGCGCACAAATCCTATTAGGAAATACTTTCCATTTATGGTTAAGACCGGGACAAGCAATTATGCGAAAACATGGCGACTTACATGATTTTATGCAGTGGCCAGGTCCGATTCTAACTGACTCAGGCGGATTTCAAGTATTTAGCCTTGGTGATATTCGTAAAATTAAAGAAGAAGGTGTCTATTTTCGCAATCCAATTAATGGCGATTCTATTTTTCTTTCGCCGGAAATTTCGATGGAAATCCAATATGATCTTGGTTCAGATATTGTCATGATTTTTGATGAATGTGCCCCTTTTCCAGCAGAGTGGGACTATGTCAAAAAATCGATGGAAATGTCTTTACGCTGGGCAAAACGGAGTCGACAACGCTTTGATGAACTCGGCAATAAAAATGCTTTGTTTGGTATTGTCCAAGGTGGCATCCATCAAGAATTGCGAGACATTTCAATTAAAGGATTAACCGAAATTGGTTTTGACGGATATGCAGTCGGCGGATTAGCCGTTGGCGAGCCAAAAGCCGACATGCATCGAATTTTAGAAGGTACTTGTCCACAACTACCTGCTGATAAACCTCGCTATTTAATGGGTGTGGGTAAACCAGAAGATTTAGTTGAAGGCGTTCGTCGTGGTATTGATATGTTCGATTGCGTCATGCCAACACGTAATGCCCGTAATGGTCATCTATTTGTGACTAATGGTGTGATAAAAATCCGTAATGCTAAATATAAAGATGATACAACACCACTTGATCCACATTGTGATTGTTACACGTGTAAAAATTACACCAAATCTTATCTTCATCATTTAGATAAATGTGGTGAGATTCTAGGCGCTCGTTTAAATACTATTCACAATTTACGCTATTATCAACGCTTAATGGCAGAGATTCGAGAAGCAGTTGCTAACAAACGTTATGAAGAATTTGTTACCGAATTTTATCAACGTATTGACAAAACACCAGCACCTTTCTCTATATAATTAAGCAAAGCGCATAATTTTTTAATGTAACTATTGACAGTTTATGGTTAGCAAAGTATTATGCGCTACCTAACGGCGAGTAGCGCAGCTTGGTAGCGCAACTGGTTTGGGACCAGTGGGTCGGAGGTTCGAATCCTCTCTCGCCGACCAATTTTAGATAAGAAAGCCTGCTCATTGAGTGGGCTTTTTTATTATCCGCTTCAACTTAAAGGATGAGAACCGATGGAGGTTCGAGCCGAGCGTAGCGAGACAACGTTGCTTTAGCAACGACCCGAAGGGCGAGCATAAAATGCGAGTCATCCTCTTTCACTGATCAATTTTTTCATGATCATCAATCCTATAAACTTGCCCTTGATTGAATCACGGGTACTAATGTTGATAAATCAGGCTTCAAACACTCTAGCTGTTTATTTAATCGATTTAACAACACAGCAGCGGTGTATTGACCAATTTGCTTTGATGGTAAAGCCACTGTTGTTAAAGTTGGAAAGCTGACTTGACTAAATTCATTATTACCAAATCCACTCACTGCTAATTGATAAGGCACACGAATGTGTCGACGTTGGCACTCATACAATACTCCACAAGCTAATTCATCGGTTGTACAAATTAGCGCATCAAGTTCTGGCCAATTTAGTAACATATCGGGTAATAATTCACTACCGGTAGTAAAGTTAGCCGGTTTAGCAGCATTGATGATGCGATGTGTTGGTAAATGATAAGCTAGCATGGCTTTATGCCAACCATGTAAACGTTGTTGAAATAGTTGATATTGTTGATTCGCACAAAGTAAACCAATATGACGATAACCTTTTTTTATAACGTGTTCAGTTAATATATACATCGCAAGGCTATCATCCAAGCCAATATGGGCATTGTCTAATTCATCAATTTGTTGACCGATGTTAACTATTGGTACGGCTTTATTGTTAATCATTTGATTAATTAACGCATCATTGTCAAGATAAAATAGCACAATCGCTTTAAGATTATGATTATATAAGGTTTCTAATAATTGTGGTTCACGATTGTAGTAATGGCAAGCTTCAATGATTAATGTGATATATCCCTGCTTGGCTAATTGAATTTGTAAGGTATTAAGTAAAATACGTGTAGAGTTATCATAGATTTGGTCAGTAACAACTGCAATGACTTGATTATCGGATGCTGATGCTAACAAGCTAGCCGCCACATTTGGTTTATACCCTAGCATTTGAACAGATAATTGAATTTTTTGGCGTAGCTTATCAGACACCCTTTCAGGTGTTCGCAGCGCTCGTGATACAGTCATAGCACCAACACCTGCATGTTTAGCTACATCAAATAATGTTATTTGTCCCGTACTCCTACGTTTTTTTATATCCTGCATTTCTTATCCCAATTGAATATTATCAAAGCTGTTAACCACACGACTTATAACATACTTGCTAACAAAAAAGAGGACACAAGCCCAAATAATATACATAGTAATCTGTCTAAATGATAATTTTATGAATGTTTAGTTGAAAATGTTATCTAAATCACAAAATCAATAAAATTTTAATTAACTTTGATAGCGCTATCACATTTCTATTATTTTTTAATTTTTATTATTTCCCAATATGTTAGTTTATAAAAAAATACTTAAGGTATCGATTTTAATGGAGGAAAAATGTTAGATAAATGGTTAACTAACCAGACAGTTAATATTGTCGATTCCGTTGATGATTGGAAAGAAGCAATACAACTTTGTGCTAAGCCATTATTAGAAAGTAATGCCATTTCACCTAGTTATATCCAAGCTATTTTTCAACTACACCAATCCATTGGACCTTACTATGTTTTAGCACCAGGTATTGCTATGCCACATGCTAGACCAGAGCAAGGGGTGAATCAATTAGGTCTATCTATGCTATTAGTTAAACAAGGCGTTAATTTTAATTCGCAAGAAAATGATCCAGTCTATTTAATTACTTTATTAGCTGCGAGTGATAGTACCAGTCATATTGAAATGTTAACCCAATTAGCCGCGCTATTTGGCGAATCAAAAGATATGCAGACAATTTTTCAAGCAAAACAACGCGATGAAATCTTGGCTGTAGTTAAACACTATTAACTTTAATAACAAAATGAAGGGATAAATAAAATGAAAATTATGGCAGTTTGCGGTTCAGGTCTTGGTAGTAGTTTTATGGTTGAAATGAATATCAAAAAAGTGCTGAAAAAATTAAATGTTGATGCTGAAGTTACCCATGCAGATCTTGCTTCAGCAACCCCAGATCAAGCGGATTTATTTGTCATGACCAAGGATTTAGCGGCAAGCTCTGGCATTCCAGCTGACAAATTAGTTATTTTAAATAATATTATCGATATCAACGATTTAGAAGCAAAACTCGTTGAACATTTCGCTAAACATTAATGATATTATGAGGACTTGCTATGATACAAGAAATAGTAAAGTTTATTGTTGATATTTTAAAAGTACCTTCAATATTAGTTGGACTTATTGCCATGGTTGGGCTTATTGCTCAGCGTAAATCCTTTGCTGACACGGTTAAAGGTACCATTAAAACTATTTTAGGTTTTTTAGTATTAAGTGGTGGTGCAACCGTACTCATTAGTGCTATTACCCCATTAGGCATGATGTTTGAACAAGCGTTTAAATTACAGGGTATTATTCCGAATAATGAAGCTATTGTTTCAATGGCACTTAATGAGTATGGCGCAGCAACAGCGTTAATTATGGCATTTGGTATGGTTGCAAATATCATTGTTGCGCGTTTTACTCGTTTAAAGTTCATCTTTTTAACTGGTCATCATACTTTTTATATGGCTTGTATGATAAGTATAATATTAACAGTAGCGGGGTTTGAGGGATGGCAATTAGTCTTTACTGGTTCATTAGTGCTTGGCTTAATTATGGCCTTTTTCCCTGCACTTGCACAACCGCAAATGCGTAAAATAACCGGTAATGATGATGTCGCTTTTGGTCACTTTGGTACATTAGGTTACGTTTTAGCTGGTTGGCTTGGAATGGCAGTTGGTAAAGGATCTCGTTCAACCGAAGAGATGAATCTACCTAAAAATCTAAGCTTTTTACGTGACAGTTCAATTTCAATCTCATTAACTATGATGATTATCTATTTAATTCTTGCTATCTTTGCAGGTCCTAACTACGTCGAAACGACTTTAAGTAAAGGTGATAACTATCTAGTTTATGCAATTATAGAAGCCATTACTTTTGCCGCAGGTGTATTTATCATCCTACAAGGTGTACGCTTAATTCTAGCTGAGATTGTCCCTGCATTTACTGGTTTTTCTGAAAAATTAGTCCCAAATGCTAAACCTGCTTTAGATTGCCCTGTCGTATTTCCATATGCACCAAATGCAGTATTAATCGGATTTTTATGTAGTTTTTTAGGTGGATTAGTCGGACTATTTGTACTTGGACAATTAGACTTAGTATTAATTCTACCAGGCGTTGTACCGCATTTCTTCTGTGGGGCAACTGCTGGGGTATTTGGTAATGCAATGGGCGGCCGTCGCGGTGCCATGCTTGGTGCATTTGCCAATGGATTACTGGTAACATTCTTACCTGTGATGTTATTACCAGTTTTAGGTTCACTTGGTTTTTCAAATACTACGTTTTCTGACGTCGATTTTTGTGGTGTCGGTATTATCCTCGGTAATATGGCAAAATGGTTTAATAAAGATGTGATAATGGCAATTATTGTAGCCATCTTCGCTTTACTCGTTATTTTCAACTATACGATAAAACCTAAAAACAGCAAAAACGATAAAGCATAACCAATATGCTTTATTTTATTAAAAAGCTATACCAGACTAAGCCATAGTCTGGTATTTTTTTATCGGTACATTATAGACTTACTAATAATCTATCGCTTATAGTTAATCACTATTACCTTACATTCGGCTATGCACAAAGCACCATGATAAGCTTTTTTTACTATCGATAAGCTATATTTGTCTTGAATGTTTGACGGTTAGAATAATGACACAGACAATATATTTATAAGAAATAAGGAACAAATAATGACTAATAGCCAAACTGATAGCATTTTGGTAAATCCACATATAATACTAAAAACTGCTAATAACAGTTATGCCAAAGAACTATATAATGTCATTGATTTCAATCGAAACTATTTTAGCCAATTTATGGCATGGCCTAAATTTGTGATAAACGAATTAGATACAGCTAAATTTTTACAAGAGTGCTGGTTAAAACATCAACAAAATCAGAGTAAAACCTATGTCATTATACAAAATGATATGGCTGTCGGTATATTGTCTTTCAATCAAATCGATACTAGCAATAAAACAGCTTATATTGGATATTGGCTTGATAGCCGAGCACAAGGTAAAGGTGTTATGACTCAAGCAATCCAAGCGCTTACCAACTACTATGCATCACAAAAAATTATTAAACGGTTTGTTATTAAATGTGCTGTTAGTAATGTAAAAAGCAACGCTGTAGCAAACCGTTGTGGTTTTAGTTACGAAGGAAGATTAAAACAAGCTGAATACTTAAATGGGATTTATCACGACCAAAACATTTATGGACTGATTTCAACTTATATGTAAAACAGCAATTAACATCTGTCAGTAAAACTGAAAACTCAACCATTATCATTTTTAAGAAAATAACCGGCAATTGCCGGTGTTGATCAAGTAATAGTCTGTTCGTTTAATATGAACTCATGCAATAATTATTTATTGATAATATAACCACAAATTGCTAACAGCACTACAACAAATAAAGTTGCTATAGCGATGATGTATTGTGTTTTTGTTCGATATTTTTTCATCTCACCAAGGGAAAGCTCTCTACTTTTATTTTTGCTATGATAATAATAGTATAAAGGTAACCCAAGTAGAGTAAGTACTATTGATGCTATGCCATTAAACGTTTGATAAACCAACATGCCATAAATAACATAAATTGCACCAATGATCGCCATAATTGGAACTATCGGATAAGCAATAACTTTATAAGAACGCGGTATATCTGCATATTTTTTTCGCGCTATAATCACCCCAATAAACGTCAGCAAATAAAAAACCCATATTGAAAACATGGATATCTCAGATAGACGATCTGCATCAAGCAAGATTGAATATAAAAAAGCAAACACCACTAATACCGAGATCGCATTAACTGGTGAACGACTATCTTCATCAAGTGTACTAAGATAACGAGCGCCAATAATAGTGCCTCGTTCAGCCATACTAAAAATAGTACGAGATAATGTCATAATATAACCATTAATCCCACCCAAAATTGATACCATTATGCCTACTGCCACTAAATTCCCACCTAAATGACCAAACATTCGTTGTGAGGCAACAGCCGAAGCATCATGACCAAGAGTGACCATTTCTTGAACTGGAAATATTTTAAACAGTGCTATATTTATACAAGCATAAACAATGACTAAAAATATGATGCCTAAAATAATTGCTTTAGGTAAAACTTTTGCCGGATTATGAATTTCACCAGCAACCGAAGCAACTTGTGCCCAACCGTCATAAGCAAACAAGGTCGCCAAAATAGCTACAGCAAAAGGTGCGAAAGTTTCAATACCCTGTCCACTAGCCCCAAATAAGGCAACTTGACCATTGCCTTTCCATAATCCAAATACAGCTAAGAGTAATATTGGGATTAATTTACAAACTGTAGCTAGCGTTTGTAGATACCCCGCTTGTTTAACACCGATTGCATTAATAAATGCGATAAAACCTAATACCCCAGCGCTCACCGCCATACGATAATTATCATCTATATTGAATAACAAACAAAAAACTGAACTAAAATAACCAACTAATGCACCAACTAAAGAAGGCGCAAATAACACTGTTATCATCCAACCATAAAGATGAGCAATTTTAGGGCCATAGATTTTTTCTAAATAAACGAGCATGCCACCTGTTTTTGGAAACATAACCCCCAATTCACACAGCGTTAATCCCCCACAAATAGAAAAAATACCACCAATTATCCAAGCTAGCAGCGCATAATTATAATCACCGGCTACGGCTAATACGGCTGGCGGTTTCATAAAAGCGCCAGCCCCTAATACCATTCCTACAACTAACGACAATGCAGAAACTAAACCAAGATCTTTTCTTAATTTACTTTCTAGATTATGTTCTGACATAACTGTTCCCTTGAATATAAAAATACATCTACAAAATGGGCTTATATTAGGGATTTATTTATAAAACACAAGAAAGATTAATTTCAAAAAATTAGAAAAGTATAAAAATCAAGGTAATAAAAAAGTTAGCTAAACACTAACTTTTTTATTAATTGGTAAAATGAATATTAGTTTTTCTTTTTCATTTTCATATCAACCACCATTCGACCGCGAATTTTACCTGCTTTCATTTCTTCGATCATCTCATTGATATCTTCGAGCGGTCTTTTCTCGACAATAGGAACCACTTTACCTTCAGCACTAAAACGGAATGCTTCAGCAAGATCCTCGCGTGTACCAACAAGCGAACCTAATACTTGTATACCATCTAATACTGTTTTGGGAATACTTAAATCCATGGTTTCAGAAGGTAAGCCTAACGCGACAACTCGACCTAATGGGCGCACAGAATTAATTGCTTGATTAAAGCCTGTTTTAGTTACTGAAGTCACCACTGCACCATGAACACCTCCATCAGTATGTTCTTTAATATAAGCACCCACATCATCAACTTTTTTCGGGTTAACAACCAAATCAGCCCCTAATGTTTTACATAATTCTAACTGACTGTCACTGTTACTAATTGCGACAACTTTGTTATTAAAAACTTTCTTTCCATACTCAATAGCAAGCGTGCCTAACCCACCAATGCCAAACACTGCCAACCATTGACCGGGTTTTGTGTCTGCAACTTTAATACCTTTATAAGTGGTAACACCGGCACAGGTGACACTAGTGGCTTGAGCAGGATCAAGCCCATCGGGGACTTTAACGGCATAATCAGCTTTAACAATGCATTGTTCAGCCATTCCACCATCGACACTATAACCCGAGTTAAGCGCATGGCGACAAAATGTTTCGTTACCTGAAATACAATATTCACATGTACCACAACCGGCATGGAACCATGCTATACTCACGCGATCGCCTATTTTTAAACTTTTTACATCAGGCGCAATTTTAGTCACAATCCCAACTCCCTCATGACCAATAACCCGCCCCGGTTTTTTCCCAAAATCACCCGATGCAACATGAATATCGGTATGACAAAGCCCACAATATTCAACATCGACTAAAGCCTCACCAGCTTCTAAAGGGCGAAGAGAAATATCTTTGATGTCAACTTGCCCATCACACTCTTGTCTAATAACGGCTGCTTTCATTATATTCTCCTAGAAAAGTTTTAAGTTTAAGATGTAATGATTTTCATTTTAAACTAAATTTTTTCTAAAAATTTGATTAATTTCACAAATTTTCAAAAGAATAGGATTATTAAATGATTTTTATAAAAGATTGCCATCAAACCAAACTAAATTAAAAAATGATAAAATAAAGCCGTTAACGTGAGTAGATGAATAAATGGATAACTTGATAAAAAAGAGGAACAAAACTGTGTTTATTGATCCTCTAATTTTCGTGATTAAAAAAATGAATATTAAGCAATATCTTTAACGATATATTTTTGGCTATTATTTTTTATGGATAAATACAAGCCAATTAACGCACCTAGCCCAAACAGCCCTACCACATAAATCGCGGGCGCCATTTTGCTAACAAAATCGCTAAAGAACGATATAAACAAAGGTGTTAATCCCCCAGCGATTGCATAAGCCATATTAAACGAAAATGAAACACCACTATAACGAATTTCAGCAGGAAACACTTTAACCATAAAATAAGCAAACGAGCCAACAATACCAACACCAAAACCAGCTAAAGGATAAGTGATTAATAAAAGATGAGGGTTATCTAATGAAAAATAGAAAATTGAAATTATAGCGACAGCAATAAGACAGCCAATAAATAACACTTTACCCATAGCAAATCTGTCCATCATCATGCCATAAAAAGTGCAACTAATGATTAGTCCAATAATGGCGAGTATATTACCTTGCAATGCATCAATAGCTGAAAATCCAAACTGCTTTTGCAATAAAATTGGGGTCATTAACATAATAACCATAATACCTGCCGATAATACCCAAGTAAGCAGCATAGATAAAATAGTTTGAGGTAAGTACTGAGTTAATACTGTTATAACTGGAATTTTTTTTGCTAATTCTTGTTGTTTTCGTTTTTGTATTTCCAAAAAAATCGGCGTTTCTTTCAACCAACGACGTAAATACATGGCGATTAAACCAAATATCCCGCCAATAATAAATGGAATTCGCCAACCCCAATCACTCATTTGTTCAGGTGAAATGCTTTTATTCATTACAGTTGAAACCAGCGAGCCAAGTAAAATACCCAAACTTAAACCACTAGTTAATATTCCACAAGCTAAGCCAATTTTATTATTGGGGACATGTTCAGCAACAAACGTCCAAGCACCGGGTACTTCACCGCCCACTGCAAGACCTTGGCACAGTCGCATAATTAATAACAAAATAGGCGCTAAAATGCCAATATTAGTATAAGTCGGTAAACAACCAATGAATAGTGTAGGTAATGCCATTAAAAGAATGCTTAACGTAAACATTCGTTTGCGTCCAAATAAATCGCCAAAATGCGCCATAACAATGCCACCAAATGGACGAATTAAATAGCCTGCCGCAAAAATCCCAAATGTTTGCACCTGACTTAACCATGCTGGCATATCATCCGGAAAAAAAAGATGACTAATAATAATGGAAAAAAAGACAAATATAATAAAATCATAAAACTCTAATGCACCACCTAGTGCTGATAAGGCCAATGTTTTATAGTCTTGATTGTTTAAAGTACGATTTGGCGTCGCATTTTGTGCGTATGACATGATTATCCCTGTAAAGTATATTTTACACATAGTCTATTATTGTGTACTAATATACCTCAACACAATTTTTTTGGAAGAAAAATATCAAATAATACGCCAATTTACATTGTATAACGCTCAAAACTAACTTGTGCATATTGCTCTTTTATTACCCTGATAAAATGATGATAATTAACTGCAATTTATTAAATTGTGTATATAATCTAAACTAGCACTAAATGATTAATAAATCGTCGCGAAAAGAAACTACAATCATAAAATCTTTTTAAATGGAGAGTTATAAAATGGGTATAAAACGTATTTCTCGTGGAAAATTCACTCGCATGCAACAGTTATCAAACCAAGATGGCGTTATTGCGGCACTAGCAATCGACCAACGTGGTTCAATGGTAAAAATGATGGAAGCGGCTGTTGGTAAAGATCGTTATAATGTTGAAATGGTCTATGAATTTAAAGAACTTGTTTCACAAGAATTAACAAAATATGTGAGTGCAATTTTGTTAGATGAAGAATATGGCTTTAAAGGTATGGCTAAAAAAAATAAGGATGCAGGATTAATCATTTCTTATGAGAAAACCGGTTATGATGCAAACACGCCAGGCCGTTTACCTGATGTTTTACCTGAAGACTCTCTACAACGATTATTGAAAAAAGGGGCTGATGCAGCAAAAGTATTAGTTTATTATAATCCCGATGATCCTAAAGATATTTTAGAGAAAAAACATGCGTTTCTAGAACGTGTTGGTACAGAAGCCAGAGCTGCCGATATTCCATTATTTGTCGAACCAATTGTCTATGATAATGTCGTGACCGATGATAAAAGTCCTGAGTTTGCCAAAATAAAACCACAAAAAGTGATTAACACCATTAAAGAATTCACTAAAAACCAATATTTCATTGATGTACTTAAAGTTGAAGTACCCGTCTTGTTTAAAAATGTAGAAGGATTTAATGATAACAACGTGGTTGTCTATACTCAAAAACAAGCTGCCGATTATTTTAAACAAGCTAGCGATGCGGCAACTCGTCCATTTATCTATTTAAGTGCGGGCGTACCAACAAAAACTTTCCATCAAGAATTAATTTTTGCTGGTGAGAATGGCGCTAAATATAGTGGTATTTTAGGTGGTCGTGCAACATGGTTTGAAGGCGTTGCTGCTTATGCTAAAGACGGTAAAGAGGGTTTAAAACGCTGGTTAGATCAAACTGGTCGTGAAAATGTTGAGCACCTTAATAAGATTTTAAAACAATATGCTACACCTTGGTATGATATCTATGGTGGTAAAGACAGTATTGAAGTAATTGATCTAAAATTAGGTGACTAATTTAAATCAATAAATTAACACTCATCACCTAAAGGTGATGAGTGAATTAATGAAAGAACAAAGTTGATAGATATATTCTTCAACCTCTCGTTAAATCTCTTCCATGCTACCAAACTCAGTCAAAAAGCATCATGCTATCGTACTAACTCAGTGATTGATTAAATTGCGCGATCAAAAAATAGATCAACCTGGCTCAATTTAGCCATTGCCGTTACATAAGCCAACGTTTTTGGTGGAAAAGATAGATCTTTTACACAGGTTAAATTACGTAATACTGGAAATAGACAAATATCATCTAAAGACAATTGACCATTACACGCTTGTGGTGAAACAATCAAAGGATCTAGTTGTTCAAGCAACTTAGAAACAGCTAAAACCAGAGAACTTGTTTGCGCTAAACACTCATCGAATGATCCCATCTTTTGAGCTTTACTCGCGACAAAACTATCAATTGCACTTTGTGTAGCAAACTCAGCTAAACCCAGTTTGATATAACGCGGACACTCTAATTTATAATCATACTGCTGTATGTTTTTTATTATCTCGGCAATTTTCGCTGATTTAGGTCCAATCAATATAGGGCTATCGCCATAATTATTATCAACATAATCAACAATATCTAAACTTTCAGGCATATAACTACCATCATCTTTTTGTAAAATTGGCACCATTTTTTCACCAATCATACTTTCAGGTGATTTGTTATCATCACTCAAAAATACTTCTAATTTAACTGGTATGTGTTTTAAACCAAAAATCATTCTTGCTCTGGCGCAAAAAGGACAATGTTCATAAATATACAGCTTCATGTTTTTCTCCTCAAACAATCAACTACCCATAAAAATAAGGCTGAACCTAAAAACAATAAAAAAACCATACCGACAGCAAACAACGCTTTCGGATAGCCTATTTTCACAACATTAATAAAAGGATAAGGATATAAATTAGTATAGTATCCTCTGACAAAAATATATATGCCATAAACTAACATACAGACTAATGAACCCATTATCACTCGAAAATTAATACGTCGAAACGGTCCCCAAATTAACCAACTCAAAACACCCAGTAACGGTATGACAACATGTAAACTTTCATTGGTGAATTTTAATAAATCATTCGGCGGTTTATGAATAGCGCGTAACATTAAGTTATAAACGATAGAAGTGATTATCACGCCTACTAGCCCATTTAATCGAATAATTTTAAAGCTAGAACGATGGCAACTAGGATTAAAAAATAGCCACAAACAACTCACCGCCAACATCAAATTCGATAACACAGTAAAAAAACTATAATAAAAAATGATTCGACCAACTGGTGTCGCTGGTTGCCAAGGTTGAAGTTGAGCTTGCCAGTATAGATAAGTTTCAATACCAATAACAAAAAAAGCATATAGCCCAATAAAAAGAGGTACAGTGCGTTTTAACATACACATCATCACAAAGTAAAATATTAATGCAAATATATATCAGATATTATTCAAAATACAAAAGAGAATCATGTGTTAATTGACTTATTATCATTAAGTTTGCATAAATCGACTTAAAAAAGCCATTACCCAATGAATTTAACAAAATACTTCCATTTACATGCCATTACTTGGTCTAAACTGCAATGAGCAGCGAGTTGGTATATAATGGCTAAAATAAATTGTATACAGAGATGACCATGAATGTCAGATAAAAGTATTGCGACACAAAGTAAAGTGTTAATTGAACAGTTTTTAGATTCATTATGGCTAGAGCGTAACCTAGCAGAAAACACAATAGAATCTTACAAACTCGATTTGTTTGCACTTAGCCACTCATTACAGCAACAAAATGTCACAATGCTAAGCGCACAGACCATTAATTTACAAAATTTTTTAATGCAGCGCGTGCAAGATGGTTATAAAGCCAGTAGCTCGGCACGTTTGTTAAGTGCAACTAAACGTTTTTTTCAATATTTATATCAAGAAAATTATCGCACAGATGATCCCTCTGCCGTTTTGTCTTCACCAAAATTACCCAAAAAATTACCTAAAGATTTAACCGAATCACAAGTCGAGGCGTTGCTTGAATCACCCAGTACTGATGATCCTATCGAACTACGTGATAAAGCTATGCTAGAAGTGCTTTATGCAACTGGATTACGGGTTAGTGAATTAGTCAATTTAGAAATCAGTGATGTCAGTTTGCGGCAAGGGGTGATAAGGGTAATTGGTAAAGGTAATAAAGAACGCTTAGTGCCACTGGGGGAAGAAGCCATTTATTGGCTTGAATACTATTTCAAATACGCCCGTAATGATCTTTTAAAATCTGGACCGATTGATGTGCTGTTTCCTAGCCGATTAGGTAAAAAAATGACACGACAGACATTCTGGCATCGAATCAAATATTATGCCATACTAACCGGCATTAATATTGAAGCACTGTCACCCCATGTACTACGACATGCGTTTGCAACACATTTGCTTAACCATGGCGCGGACTTGCGGGTTGTGCAAATGTTACTTGGTCATAGTAGCTTATCAACAACGCAAATCTATACCCATGTGGCAACAGAAAGATTAAAACAGTTACACAGTAAGCATCATCCCCGAGCATAATGCTTAAAAAATAAGGATAATTGAATGAAAAAATTAGTTTTAGGTTTAGCATTAATTTCAACATCAGTACTGGCAAGTAATGCTGATATTGCCAAAACACTCGGCAAATTAGGTTATACTGAAAAAGACTTAAAAATTGCCGACAGCCCTGTAAAAGGACTAAAAAGTGTTAATACACCTGATGGTATTTTTTATGTCTCTGATGATGGTAAATATTTAACGCAAGGTCCTTTCTATAACTTAGAAGGTAACGAACCTGTTAACATTGCTAATAGTAATAATGTTAAATTAATCAAATCTATTGAAAAAGATGCGATTGTTTATAAAGCGCCAAACGAAAAATATGTTATTTCAGTCTTTACTGACTATACTTGTCATTATTGTAAATTACTGCATGAAAATATTGATAAATATTTAGATGCAGGCATTTCAGTCCACTATTTTGCGTTCCCACGAGCTGGAGCGGATAGCGAAGTGGGCAAAAACATGCAATCAATCTGGAGCGTTGCTGATCGTAAAGCTGCTTTTGATAATGCCTATAAAGGTAATGCGATTTCACCCGCTAGCAGTATGGTACCTTATGTTACTCAACAATTTAATGTTGGTAAGCAACTTGGTATTAGTGGAACCCCAGCTATTGTTTTAGCTGATGGTCAACTGGTGTCAGGTTATGTCCCAGCTGATAAATTACTTGATATTTTGAATAAAAAATCTGTTAAATAAGTAGTCGTTCATCACAACAATTAATATTGGAACTAACCACTATAACAACTTGTGTTAGCGCTTTTGCGCTAACATTTTAAATATGAATAAAAATAGAATAATACATCGACAATTACCACAAACGCTTCCCGAATTCTCACAAGATATTCCGCCATTATTGCAACGGATTTATGCCGCGCGAGATATCAAATCAATGCAAGAGCTAGACTATTCTACGCGTAATTTGTGCAATTATGATAAGTTAGATGGAACAACCACCGCTGTTGAAATTATTTATTCAGCAATGAAGAATAATCAACGTATCATCGTTGTTGGCGATTTTGATACCGATGGCGCTACCAGTACCGCATTAACGGTTACTGCACTGAGAAAAATGGGCTGCCAATTTGTCGATTATATCATTCCAGATCGTTTTGAAGATGGCTATGGTTTGAGTATAGGTGTTGTTGAAAAAGCAATGTCAAGACATGCAGATCTCATTATCACTGTTGATAACGGTATTGCCGCAGTAGAAGCGGTAAAATTTGCCAAACAAGCTAACTTAACAGTGATTATTACCGATCACCATTTATGCCCCGAACAGTTACCTATTGCAGATGCAATAATTAATCCCAATTTACCTAATTGCACTTTTCCATCTAAACATCTTGCTGGCGTCGGTGTTGCATTTTACTTTATGCTGGCATTAAGAGCTAAATTACGCAAAGAAAATTGGTTCATTAATAATCATCTAACCGAATACAATATCGCCAATCTATTAGATTTAGTCGCTTTAGGTACCATTGCTGACGTTGTCAAACTTGACCATAATAATCGAATACTAGTGCACCAAGGCATGAATAGAATACGATCCGGCTATTGCTGTGATGGAATCAAAGCATTGTTACATATAGCAAGAAAAGAAGCAGTGTCTTTTACTGCGATTGATTTAGCCTACTATGTTGCACCAAGACTCAATGCAGCAGGAAGAATGGATAATATGGCACTAGGTGTTGAACTATTGCTCTGTGATGATTTTGACCTAGCAGTTCAGCAAGCAACGGATCTTGATATACTCAATACCGACCGTAAGCTAATTGAACAAACAATGCACAAAGAAGCATTAGCATATATTCAGCAGCTTGAAAAACAAGACACATCTATTCCAAATGCTATTGTCGTTTACCACCCACAGTGGCATCAAGGTATTATCGGTATTTTATCGGCGCGATTAAAAGACAAATATTACCGTCCAGTTATCTCCTTTGCTTCAACCCAAGATGGTCATTTAAAAGGTTCAGGAAGATCTATCCCAGGCGTTCACTTACGTGATGTACTTGATGAACTGGATCAAAAGCACCCAAACTTAATCGTCAGTTTTGGCGGTCATGCAATGGCGGTTGGTTTAACGATTCGTGAACAAGACATCGAGCTATTTAGAGACAATTTTGAAACGCTATTAAATGACAAATTAAGTGAAGAGGTATTGCAACCAACAATTGAAACTGATGGTGAAGTCGATGGACAAGATTTTAATTATGCAATGGCTTTACAATTAAAAGAAGGTGGACCTTGGGGTGAGGGGTTTGATGAACCTATTTTTGATGGTGAATTTATTATCCATCAACAACGCCTATTTGCAGAAAAACACCTTAGATTAGTGTTAGAACCCCAAAATGGGGGGAGTCTAATAGAAGGCATATTATTTAATGCTGATTTACAACAATGGCCGGATCAATCGATAAAAAAAGCCAAAATCGTTTACCATTTAGTTGTAGATGATTTTCGAGGTAATCAGGCGGCAAAGTTGATGATTCGATATTTATGGCCTATCGCATAACTATTTAAAATCGTCTATAATAACCGGCACATGTCGGTGTTAAATCTCATTACCATTCAAAACGACTATAGTGATAAACAGTTATTATTATCGATATATTTTTATAAAAGTTAAGGATTAAAAATGCGTATTCATATTCTAGGGATTTGTGGCACATTTATGGCAGGCATTGCTTTAATAGCCCGATCACTAGGCCATAAAGTTACTGGTTCAGACAAAAATGTTTACCCACCCATGAGTACTCTCTTACAAAAAGAAAATATAGAGATTATTGAAGGGTACGACCCAGCACAACTCACTCCTACACCAGATTTAGTTATTATTGGTAACGCTTTATCAAGGGGAAATCCTTGTATTGAATATATTCTTGATAACAATATTCCCTATATTTCTGCGCCACAATGGCTACACGATAACGTTTTATGCAACCGTTGGGTCATAGCCGTTGCTGGGACTCATGGTAAAACAACAACAGCAGGTATGGTTAACTGGATTTTAGAAAAGCAAGGTTATAATCAAGGCTTTGTTATTGGTGGTGTACCGGGTAATTTTGATGTATCAGCAAGGCTCGGGGAAGGCAACTTTTTTGTTATTGAAGCAGATGAATATGATTGTTCTTTTTTTGATAAACGTTCTAAATTTATGCATTATTGCCCGAAAACCTTGATAATGAATAACTTAGAATTTGATCATGCCGATATTTTTGATGATCTTAGTGCAATTCAAAAACAATTTCATCATTTAGTGCGCTTAGTACCTAGTAAAGGGCTTATCATTTCACCACAAGACGATGTCAATTTAAAACAAGTACTCGCTAAAGGCTGTTGGAGTGAACAAACGTTTACTGAATCTGAAAATGGCTGGCTTGCACAGCGCATTAATAATGATGCAAGTCATTTTGCGGTTTATTTTAATAATCAAAAAGTGGGGGAAGTGCAATATTCCCTAGTTGGCGAACATAATATGCATAATGCATTAATGGCGATTGCAGCTGCGCATAATGTCGGGATTACGCCTGCTGATGCATGCAAGGCATTAAGCACTTTTGTTAACGCTAAAAGACGCTTAGAGCTTTATGGAGAAGTCAATAATATCGAAATATATGATGATTTTGCTCATCATCCAACAGCAATATTGGCTACATTAGAAGCATTACGCAGCAAAATTGGTGCTAATCGCCGAATATTAGCCGTACTTGAACCTCGGTCAAATACCATGAAATTGGGTGTATCAAAAGATGAATTAGCGCCTTCGCTAGGACGTGCTGACGAAATTTTCATCTTCCAACCTGAACATTTACCTTGGTTAGTTGCTGATGTGGTTGATGCCTGTATTCAGCCTGCACATTGGTCTGGGGATATCGATCTATTAGTTGAGATGATCAGCAAATCAGCTAAACCTACAGATGCAATTTTGATTATGAGCAATGGTGGTTTTAGTGGCATCCATAAAAAAATTCTAGAAAGTTTAGAAAGGCAGCAACTCAAAGATCAGCAAGAAGAACAATTATTAATCTAAAACATAAATTAGATTAACCCATCATAATAATTTAGCCACATAATGTGGCTATTTTTAAAGGCAAGACGGAGGCAGTATGCAATACTTGGTCACCTCATCTGAAATGAAACAATTTGATACTTATACAACTTCGGATGTGGGCTTACCCTCATTGGTGCTTATGGAACGCGCTGCCCTTGCTGTTATCGAACAACTTAAATCTGGTGAATTTGATTTAAACAAAGTTGCGCTCATATGTGGTTATGGTAATAATGGCGGAGACGGTATTGCCGTTGCTCGGTTACTCAAATTACAACAAATTGATGTTGTTATCTATTTAGTGGGTAATTGTGATAATGCTTCGACCGAAACATTACAACAAATCAAAATAGCTCAGCACTATCAAATCCCTATCTTGACGTCGCTACCCGATTCACTTTCATCTTATACAACCGTTGTGGATGCCATTTTTGGTATTGGCCTTAATCGAGATGTTAGCGGTGATTTTTTGCGAGCGATTGAGCTAATTAATCAAAGTCATGGCGATATACTCGCTATTGATATACCTTCCGGCGTGTGTGCAAATACCGGTAAAATATTAGGTGCTGCGGTAAACGCAAAACAGACAGTAACGTTTGCCTATACTAAGCTTGGATTATCTTTTTATCCCGGCATTGAACTAGCCGGCAAAATAACCATTGCCGATATTGGCATTTATGCAGACAAACCAACAGCACATTATACCTTTGAGCAAAATGATCTGGATAACTTGTTACCTGTGCGAGCAAATGACTCCCATAAAGGCTCTTATGGTAAAGTATTGACGATAGCCGGCTCGAAAAACATGTCCGGTGCCGCTTACTTTTCGGCTAAGGCCGCCTATCGAGCTGGTGCTGGGTTAGTACGTATTTACACACCAATTTGTAATAGCAGTATTTTATTATCCCAACTCCCCGAAGCTTTATTATCACCTTTTACACCTAATCAAGTTAATTTTACTGAGCTTGAAACATGGATAAATTGGGCATCAGTAATTGTTATCGGTCCCGGTATGGGGATATCTGATGATACCTATCAGATTTTATCTTATGTCGTTCACCATGCAACCGTGCCAATAATTATTGATGCTGACGGGCTTAATGTTTTATCGCAAAATTTGTCATTACTTGAGAAAGCAAAATCAACCATTATTCTTACACCACATTTAGGTGAAATGGCGAACCTAACAAAGCTATCTATCGATAAGATTAAAAATAATTTAATCGCAACAGCAAAAGCATTTTCGCAACACCACAACGTCATTTGTGTACTTAAAGATGCTAAGACCGTCGTTGCCCACCCTAACAAACCAACCTATATTAATCAATCAGGCAATAATGGTATGGCAACTGCTGGATCAGGTGATGTGTTAACTGGTATTATAGCTGGACTCATTGCCGGTCACTTACCCGCGGCTCAAGCAGCCCCAGTAAGTGTTTACTTGCATGGTTTGGCTGGTAACAAGGCAGCTGAAAAATTAAATAAATACAGTTTATTAGCTTCTGATATCATCGAAGGTTTAACGCATATACTACCCAATTAACCCCGATACAATAGGCTCAAAACTCAATGCATTATGTTTATATTGAGGATCACGCATGAATCAAACAACAGAAATTGTTGCAATGTTATGTCGCAGAATTAAATTGGCAAGAATTGAAAAAAATTTATCTCAACAAGAACTTGCTCAAAAATCTGAACTCGGCATAGCAACAATTAAACGCATAGAAAATGGTGAATCCATTACTTTACATACACTAATAAATGTACTACGAGGATTAGACGAACTTGATCAACTCAATAATTTACTTGCCTATAATGAACTAATGCATAACACATCAACCGATCAAGCCAAACGAAAAAGGAAGTTACGTTCAATAAAAAGTGAAAAAGTCGATATGCTAGTTAATAATGACTTTTTACGTTCCAAGGCGAATACTATGCGCTGGAAATATTAAATTTGATCGCTTCAATTCGCCAAATGACTAGTCGGCAAATTGAAGGATTAATTCATCGCAATTAATAGCTAATTAATTACAGTAAACGGTAATTGCCAGCCCGCCTCGTGATGTTTCACGATATTTAGCATTCATGTCTTTACCGGTTTCATACATTGTTTCAATCACCTTATCAAGCGACACTTTGGCAACTGTTGTGCGCCTTAACGCCATTCGAGTCGCATTAATTGCTTTAACAGAGGCAATTGCATTACGCTCAATGCACGGCACTTGTACTTGCCCTGCAACCGGATCGCAAGTCAAACCTAAATTATGTTCCATAGCAATCTCTGCTGCCATACAAACTTGCTGTGGATTTCCACCTAAAAGCTCGGCAAGGCCCGCAGCAGCCATTGAACAAGCAACACCCACTTCACCTTGGCAGCCCACTTCTGCCCCCGATATCGAAGCATTTTTTTGGTAAAGTTGCCCTATTGCTCCACAAGTTAAAAAGAAACGCATTGAGATTTCAGGCGTAACAGGATTAATAAACTTATCATAATAGGCAAGAACCGCAGGAATAATCCCACATGCGCCATTAGTTGGTGCTGTTACCACCCGTCCACCAGCAGCATTCTCTTCACTCACCGCTAAGGCAAACATATTGACCCAATCAATAATCACCATAGGATCGCTAATAATATTATCTTTAGTGGTCGATAATTGACGGTATAACGAAAACGCACGACGTGGCACTTTAAGTGGGCCCGGTAATAGCCCCTCAGTATTCATTCCCCGTTTTATACAATCTAAAATGGTTTGCCCAACATGATGAAAATAGTTTTCAATCTCTTCATAAGAGTGCAGTTCCAGCTCGTTTTTCATCATAATACTGGAAATAGATAACGAATTATCTTCACACGATTTTAATAGCTGCGCAGCAGTCGAAAATGGGTAAGGCAATAAAACTGGATTTTGATCTTGTTGACCAAATTGTGCTTCTTCAACAATTTTGCCACCGCCAACAGAGTAATAAGTTTTTTGCAACAGCAAATCATCGCCATGATAAGCGCTGAGTGTCATACCATTTTCATGCAATGGTAAAAACTTAGAGTGGAAAATCATACACTCAGCTAGCGGAAAATCAATTTCATAACGATTGTTATAAATCGGCAATCGATTAGTCTGGCTGATTTTTTCAATAAATATCGGAATGTTATCAATATTTACGGTATCGGGTTTTTCACCTGCCAGTCCCATAATAATGGCAATATCTGTTTGATGTCCCTTACCGGTTAATGATAATGAACCATAAACGTCCGCTACAATTTTTGTCACAGACGGCATCAACCCTTTACTTATCAGCTCATCGACAAATGCTTTTCCGGCTCGCATTGGTCCGACTGTATGTGAACTTGACGGCCCAATACCGATTTTAAATATTTCAAATACCGAACTCATATTTTTCCCTTTTCAAAACTCAATGTAACTAAGCCACATTGATAAATACTTTATAGATTACTCAATCAAATTAGATAATAAACATCTGTATTAAACGTTTAACAATCAACAATTAGGGCAGTGCGCCCAATACTTAAAATGAAAATCAAGACTGATTAAAAACATAATTGCCATCAGATCGAAAAATATTTATCCGCCTATTAACCTAAGCGGATTTTTCCTTTAGATGGTCATCATAACGGATAAATTCAAGCTTAAAGCAAATTATAAATAGCAGCTGAAATAGCAATCAATCCCATAATGACAATAAACACATTGCTTAATTTGCCTCGATACTTAGCCAATGCTGGTAATTTGTGAATTGCATACATCGGCATTAAAAATAGAAGTATCGCTAAAATTGGTCCACCCAATGATTCAATTAAACCTAAAATACTTGGATTAAGTGTTGCTATTCCCCAAGCAGTGATAAACATAAAACCAATGGCAATTTTATCTAATTTTGCTGGTGAAATTGTTTTATCACAGCTACGTAGCAATTTATTCACCACCCCATTAAAGCCCTCTTTCCCCCCTAAATAGTGCCCTAAAAATGATTTAGCCATTGCAATAAAAGCAATTGGAGGACCAATATACTCAATCACAGGTGAATTAAATCGGTTTGCCAAATAAGATAATGTCGAAATATTTTGTGCTTTTGCATCCAATAACTCAGCAGGGGTCAAACATAGTGCACAACTAAACACAAAAAACATGACAGTAGCGACCATCATTATATTACTTGCGGCAATAATTCTAGAGCATTTTTGTTCAGCATACACATCGCCATACTCTTTGCGTTTAGCGACAGCTAAAGAAGAGATAATTGGAGAGTGATTAAATGCAAACACCATAACCGGAATAACCAACCACAGCGTCATTAAAATACTTTGACTTCCTTCACTGCCAGCACTAGTAAGTGAAACGTTAGAAAAAATCTCACCATTCCATTCCGGAATTAGAAATAGCGCTAAAATCATCAGAACAGCAATAAACGGAAACACCAAAATCGACATCACTTTGACAATCAGCTCTTCACCAAAGTGAACAATCGACATTAAAAAAGCGACTAATATAAAGGATAATAACGCCCTAGGTATCGATGCCATGCCTAATTGATGTACCATAAAGCTATCAACGGTATTGGTGATCCCAACACTGTAAACCAATAAAATGGGGTAGATAGCAAAAAAATAGAGCACTGTGATAAAGTTACCGGCAGTTCGTCCAAATGCCTCTTCTACAACAACTGTAATATCCCCTTCAGGTTTTTTACCCGATAAAACAAATCGACATAACGCTTGATGGGCAAAAAATGTCATCGGAAAGGCAAGCACTAACATTACTAATAATGGAATTAATCCCCCAACACCTGCGTTTATCGGTAAAAACAGTACGCCAGCACCTATTGCTGTTCCATACAGACTTAGCATCCATAACGTATCACTTTTACGCCACTTGGGTAATTTTGCCTCATTTTTTACCTCACTAGCTTTTCTATTGGCTATGGCATTATCCATATTAATATTCTCCTATACCTAAAAATTTGTGCGTATGATATCAATTTAAAAACGTTACTAAAGTGATCTATATCACACAAATTAACAAAAAATTAAATATAATCAATAAGATAAAGATATCTCTTTTGATACCTAGCCAACCGAAAAATTAATAAAGTATCAATTTTGATACAAAATACGCAAAAATTATTATTGTCAGTGACTAAATTGGTCAGTTTGTTTACTTAAACTCTTTAGGCTAATTACGCCGATGCTAAAAAATAACAATAAAATTGCTTTAGTGTTACGCGCTGTACTGCTAAACTAGCTAACATTTTTATTATATTTATAGATAAATTATTTTTCAGGATAAATGTATGCGAACCAGTAAATATCTTCTTTCTACATTAAAAGAGACTCCAGCAGATGCTGAAGTGATAAGCCATCAATTAATGTTACGTGCCGGCATGATCCGTAAAGTTGCCGCAGGATTATATACTTGGCTGCCCACTGGTTATCGTGTACTTAAAAAAGTTGAAAATATTGTTCGGGAAGAGATGAACAAAGCAGGGGCAATTGAAGTGTTAATGCCAGTTGTGCAACCTGCTGATATTTGGCAAGAGAGTGGTCGTTGGGAACAATATGGTCCAGAGCTATTACGTATCAAAGACCGTGGTGACCGTGATTTTGTATTAGGCCCAACCCATGAGGAAGTGATCACTGACTTACTTCGTAATGAAGTCAGTTCGTATAAACAATTACCGCTTAATGTTTATCAAATTCAAACCAAATTCCGCGACGAAGTCCGTCCACGATTTGGGGTAATGCGTTCGCGTGAATTTATTATGAAGGATGCTTATTCGTTTCATACTTCACAAGAATCTTTACAAGAAACCTATGATGATATGTATAAAGCCTATAGTGCAGTATTTACTCGTGCCGGATTAAACTTTAGAGCGGTGCGTGCCGATACAGGCTCAATTGGCGGTAACTGGTCTCACGAATTCCAAGTATTAGCTGATAGCGGTGAAGATGATATTGTCTTTTCAACTGAATCTGATTACGCCGCTAATATCGAGATGGCACAAGCATTAGCACCAACGCAAAGCCGCTTAGCACCAACTAAAGTGATGGAACTCATTGATACACCTAATGCAAAAACGATTGATGAGTTAGTTGCACAATTTAATTTACCAATTGAGAAAACAGTCAAAACACTCATGGTTAAGGCGACGAAAGAGAGTGGGCACCAACTTGTTGCTTTATTAGTTCGTGGTGATCACACGTTGAACGAAATCAAAGCGGAAAAAATTGATATTGTGGCATCACCGCTTGAATTTGCAACTGAAGAGGAAATTCGAGCAATTGTCAATGCTGGGCCTGGTTCATTAGGTCCTGTTAATCTTAATATGCCAATCATTATTGACCGTGATGTAGCAATAATGAGTGACTTTAGTGCCGGTGCGAATATCGACCATAAACATTACGTTAATATCAATTGGGAGCGCGATGTTGCATTACCAAGAGTCGAAGATATCCGTAATGTGGTGGAAGGCGATATTAGCCCTGATGGTAAAGGAACATTACAGATTAAACGTGGTATCGAAGTTGGGCATATTTTCCAACTTGGTACGAAGTATTCAGAAGCAATGAAAGCAACGGTCCAAGGCGAAGATGGACAAAACCACGTAATGATTATGGGCTGTTATGGTATTGGGGTTAGCCGAATTGTTGCAGCAGCAATCGAACAATGCCATGATGATCGAGGTATTGTATGGCCAGAAGCTATAGCGCCATTTAGCGTGGTCATCATCCCAATGAACATGCATAAGTCAGAAAAAGTACAAGCAACAGCAGAAAAACTGTATGCTGATTTACAAGCCTCTGGCATTGAAGTTTTATTTGACGATCGTAAAGAGCGACCAGGTGTGATGTTTGCCGATGCAGAGTTAATTGGTATTCCACATACTATTGTTATTGGTGAACGCAATCTTGAAAATGGTGAAGTGGAATATAAACATCGCAGTGGTGGTGATAAGCAAATGATAAAAATTAACGATATTGTTGAATTTATCAAAAATCGTCAAAGTAAAGCATAAAACCATTGCTGATTTAATCTTAATAATGTTAAAGAAAGCACAACACTTAATCACTCTTATTGTTTGAGTTTTAAAAAATAGGGTTATATTATTGTTGTGTTTTCTAACGTTATCAATACAAAGTGAAACTTCACTCACAATAACCCAATAATTTTTATCAAATTGCAATGATATTTGTCGATCAAAACAGCCGACTATAAAGCAGATACAATATCTGAATAAGCTAGGTTTTAAAACCATAATCAACTTGCGTGTATTGCATAGTGATCGGGATAGCTTGAATAATACCGATCTTACCGAAGTTTGGATTAAGATACGGACTAGTCATATTACCGACGAAAAAATGATTGTAATACTTAAAGCCTTTAAACAATCACCAAACCAATATTAGTTCATTATTGGCATGGTAGTAAACGAACTGGTGTGACCCTTGCTACATATACCGTGTAGTTTTTCAATTGGGCTAAATCTGAAGCTATTAATCAATTAATTCAGCCTGAATTCGGTCATCACTATAATGTGTACCCGAATATTATTAAGTATATAAAACAGTTGATATTGAAAATATTCGCCAAGCAGCATTTCAATAATTTTTCAGTAAATTAGTTTAAAATAGCTTTCCCTAAGTAAGTAATTACACGCGTGAGTTAATCTCTTTTCAATATTCGTATTGAATTAAAATTGACAGTGATATTGCGTTTTTTTTCAGCTAAAATAAGGCAATCTAATTGTTAATTTAAGTGGTCTATATAATGTTAAAAAAAGCAATCGCATTAGCTCTCACTTCCTCATTATTGTTGCAAAACTCTCCGTTAGTTTTTGCTGATAACATTAACCTGCCAGATATGGGAACCGCTGCTGCATCAACCTTAAGCATCGGTCAAGAGATGGAAATGGGTGATTATTATATGCGTTTGCTCCGAGCCGATGCCCCTATTATCAATGATCCTGTGCTCAATCAATATATTAATGATTTAGGTAAAAAACTTGTGTCAAAAGCGGAATCAGTCCAAACACCTTTTCATTTTTATATTATGCGCAGTGATGTCTTAAATGCGTTTGCCTTTTTTGGCGGTAATGTGGTGATTCATTCTAAACTGATTTTAGATACTGATAATGAAAGTCAATTAGCTTCAGTTATGGCGCACGAAATCGGCCATGTGACTCAACGTCACTTAGCCAGAGCAATGGAAAACCAAAACCGTAATAGTCCTTATGTTTGGGGAGCAGCATTAGGCTCATTACTACTTACGCTGGCGAATCCTGATGCTGGAATGGCCGCGATGACAAGTACGATGGCAGGTTCTGCACAAAACACAATCAGTTTTACACAGGCTAATGAACAAGAAGCCGATCGCGTTGGGCTTAGAACATTGGCTAAGGCAGGATTTGATCCTTATGCTTCATCTGAATTTTTACAAAAATTAGCTGATCAAACACGTTTTAGCAGTAAACCACCTGAGATTTTACTCACTCACCCACTACCAAATAGTCGTTTATCTGATATTCGTAGCCGTTCTATGCAATATAGTAAAAAAGAGCTACCTCCCTCTTTAAACTACTATTTAGCAAAAGCGCGTTTGGCTATTTTAATAACTAATAATCAAAATACCGGTAAATTATTAATTGAAGATTACAAAAAGCTGAATAATGAACAAAGTAAGATTGCTTTAGTTTATGCTAATGCTCTGTTTGATTATCGTAATAACAATTACCAAAAAGCCAAACAACAACTTCAACCATTACTAGATAATGATCCAAATAATCTGTGGTACATCGATTTAATGACAGATATTGATCTAGACATGAATAATAATGCAGCAGCGATTAATCGGTTACAAACTGCTTTAAAAAAATCCCCAGATAGTTCAGCATTACAATTAAACTTGGCTAACGCTTACGTCAAAAATCGTAATTATCAACAAGCGGTTAGCTTATTACACCGCTATACCTTTGATCATAGTGATGATACAAATGGTTGGGATCTACTAATTACAGCTTATGGTGGATTAAACTCAAGGGCAAAAGAAATGAGTGCAAGAGCTGAACTTGTTGCATTAGAGGGGCAATTTCAACAATCTATTCAATTACTGCAAAATGCCAAAAAACAAACTAATGGCGATCAAACGATGATATCGAAGATTGATGCCAGAATAAATCAGTTACAACAACTTCAAAAACGTTACGCCCCTTATAGTAAAAATAGATAAGTTTACTAATCAGGCTCAATATTTCTCGACTAATGCTATAAAAGGCATTAGTCGAGAAATAAAAATGGGTTAAATTGCTGGTTATTTATCAGCTAAATGATCAACATTATTATAATATTTAACCGTAAATTTGCCTTCTGATTGACCATCTTGCTGCTGATAATTTACTACACTAACACTGGTATTTAACATCCGTGGAAAATAGTCTTCATCCCGATGTAAACGCCAATCACCACCATTTAATACACAAAGTAATAAACGTAACACGGTGCCATGCGAAACAACTAAAATATTACCTTTATCTTCACTGGCATTTTGAGTAATCGTATGCAGTGCACGTTTCATCCGTACCAGTGTATCAAGATAATTTTCACCGTGATTAACAGAAGCATCAAAGTTAGCTGGATCGGTTAGATAAGTATTAAATTCAGGCACTTCTTTTTTCAAATAAGGGACAGATTTTCCTTCCCAAAGACCAAAATCCATCTCACATAAATCTGCTAATTCAAAAGTTGGAATTTTATTATCATTTTCGTGAACGATATAATCACGTGTTTCTTTAGCTCGTAGCTGTGGGCTTGAATAAGCTTGCATAAAAGGAATATGCTTCAAATATTGACCAGTAATTTTCGCGCCCAAAATACCTTGTTCTGTTAACGGTGAATTTTGCGATCCTTGCATCTGATCTTTAATATTCCACTCGGTTTGGCCATGTCTAATTAAGTATAAATTAAGATCTTTCATTCGTCCTCACTCGTTTTTTTCAATTTAAAATTCGGTTTGATGATGCTTTTCTGTTCTAAGATAACTTAAGCATGCTTGTAATTTATCATCCATTGGTGCGCTTAACTGCATATCTTGTAACGTTTTAGGATGAATAAATGTCACATTGGCTGCATGCAAAAATAATCGATTAAGTTTTGTATTGGCAAATAACATATCAAATTGGCTATCACCATAACGATCATCAAATGCAATAGGATGATTGGCATATTGAGTATGTACACGAATCTGATGTGTACGGCCAGTAACAGGACTGGCTTTAATCAACGTTGCAAAATTAAATCTCTCTTCAACTTTAAAACGTGTCTCTGAAGGTTTACCTTCCTTATCGACTTTAACCACTCGTTCGCCACTTTTCAAAACATTTTTAAGTAACGGTGCCTGTATAACTTTGCATTCAGAAGGCCAATCACCTTTTACTAATGCTAAATAGTTCTTTTTCATCTGTTTTAGGCGCAGTTGTTCATGCAGTGCTTTTAATGCTGAACGTTTTTTAGCAATGAGTAACACGCCTGATGTTTCGCGATCGATTCGATGAACCAATTCCAGAAATTTTGCTTCAGGTCTTAATGCTCGAAGCCCTTCAATGACCCCAAAACTTAGACCACTACCACCATGAACAGCAATACCAGAGGGTTTATTAATGGCCAATATCACGTCATCTTCATAAATAATGGCTTTTTCTAAATCGGCAACTTTATTTAATTTAGTTGAGATTTCAGGTGAGGTTTTTTCTGCTACGCGAATAGGCGGTATACGAATTTCATCTCCAATACTGAGCTTATACTCGGGTTTAATGCGTTTTTTATTAACACGCACTTCACCTTTCCTCAGTATGCGATAAATCATACTTTTAGGTACACCTTTCAAATGTGTGATAAGAAAGTTATCAATTCGCTGCGTCACATTTTCTTCTGTGATGATAACAAATGAGACCTGTAATTTTGTTTGTGGAACGTTTGAATCCATAAGAAATGATTAATCCGCCATCAATAAATAAAAGTCGTTTACATTATTCGAAAATAAACTACACTACCACTAATTAAAAATGAAGACAGATTATTTTCGATATAATTAAAGATAGCTAATTATAGCCGAATATGGAGGAATAAAACAGTATGTTATCGTTACTTAATCAATACTCTCGCGCAAGGTTTGCTTGGTTTTTACTCTTCCTCTCAACCATTATTTTTGAATTAACTGCACTTTATTTTCAACACAGCTTAGGACTAGCGCCTTGCACACTGTGTATTTATCAACGTTGCGCCATTTTTGGCATCATGTTAGCCAGTATTATTGGCTTAATTGCACCGAATAATTTTATTTTTAGAATAATGGGGATAGCCATTTGGTTAATTAGTGCATATAAAGGCTTTAACTTAGCAACATTTCACGCCCATTTACAATTCGAACCAAACTTTAGTGACACTTGCGCTATTAATGTTCAGTTTCCATCATGGCTACCTTTAAACGAATGGATACCGGGTCTGTTTAATGCTTACGGCTCGTGTGCAGATAAAATTTGGTCTTTTTTAACCATTGAAATGTCACAATGGATGATTATTATTTTTGCTTGCTATTTTATAGTTGGATTATTCGTGTTTATTGCCCAATTTTTTGCAGTAAACAAAAATACCTTATGGAAAAATTAGGCGTGCTATAAAACTGGCACTTTTTGTTGAGTTTGTTAGAATGTGTGCCAATTTTATCTTATAAATTGTCATACATAAATGCTTTTGGAATATCATCCCCCTATTGACCCTTGGCTCTCTATCTTATACCAAGATGATCATATTGTTGTTGTCAATAAACAACCCGGTATTTTATCGGTGTCGGGCAACAAACCTCAATTTATCGATAGTATTATTCATCGTTTACAGCAAAAATTTAGCTACGTCGAGTCCGTTCATCGATTAGATATGGCAACCAGTGGCATTATGGTTGCCGCTTTATCTAAACTTGCCGATCGAGAAATAAAAAAACAATTTCGAGAACGAATCCCCAAAAAAAATTATATTGCCGTAGTTTATGGACATCTTAAAGATGATAGCGGTCAAGTTGAATTACCGTTGATTTGTGATTGGCCAAACCGTCCACGACAAATGGTCGATTTAGAAAATGGCAAGCCTGCACTGACGTTATATCAAGTCATTTCAAGAAACCCTGATAACACAACTCGGGTTAGCTTATCGCCTTTTACTGGTCGATCACACCAATTACGCGTGCATATGCAAGCACTGGGACATCCTATTTTAGGCGATAAATTTTATGCACACCCTGAAGCCTTTTCTCGTTCTAAAAGATTGTTACTCCATGCGCAATCGTTAACAATTCTCCACCCCAAGACAGGTGAAAGTATGACTTTTAACTGCGATCCCGATTTTTAACGAAACTTATAAATCGAACAACGGTTAACGATAGTTATCAACATAATTTTATGGTAAGGAATTAAAGATGCAAAAAATTGTTTTAGCAACCAATAATCAAGGCAAAGTCAACGAATTGCAAACGCTTTTAGCCGATGCTGGCTTTAATATTGTGGCACAAAAAGAATTTAATGTTCCCGATGTCGATGAAACAGGTTTAACTTTTATCGAAAATGCCATTTTAAAAGCAAGGCATACCGCAAAATTAACAGGACTACCCGCTATTGCAGATGATTCAGGTTTAGTGGTTGATGCCCTTAATGGTGCGCCAGGTATTTATTCTGCACGTTATGCGGGTTGCCATGGTAACGATAAATTAAATAATCAAAAATTACTTTCACAACTACACAATGTTCCAGCAGAAAAGCGCACTGCCTATTTTTATTGTGCCTTGGTTTTTATGCGCCATGATAACGATCCAACGCCAATTATTTGTTTAGGCAAATGGCATGGATTAATCCTAAATCAAGAACAAGGTGAAGGCGGCTTTGGCTATGATCCACTTTTTTATATACCAGAATTAGATTGCACAGCAGCCCAACTTAGCAAAGAGCATAAAAGCCAGATTTCACATCGTGGTCAAGCATTAAAACAGTTAATTACTAAAATAAAATCCGAATATTAATCGCAATATCATCGATATATGAAATTGCATCTTGTTGAGTAAACGGTATATACTTAAGTTAATTAGCATATTGGAGTTAACATTGTGATTCTCATGATTGTTAGTGGCCGTTCAGGTTCAGGGAAATCGATTGCACTACGTGCACTAGAAGATATGGGTTTTTATTGTGTGGATAACATCCCTGTTGTGCTATTGCCACAATTAGCCGATTCATTAAAGAACAATAATACCCCCGTTGCCGTTAGCATTGATATTCGCAATTTACCGCCAAATTTTGATTTTAACCGCGACATTTTGCAACAATTGCCAAACTCTGTCACACCCGAGATTATCTTCTTTGACTGTAGCCGCAATACCCTAATTCGTCGTTATAGCGAAACCAGACGAATCCATCCCTTAACCAATCAAAAATACTCACTTGAAGAAGCAATCGATCTTGAAGAAAAATATTTAGAATCATTAAAATCAAATGCAAGTTTGGTCATCAATACTGATAATCTTTCAGTGCATCAACTATCAGACATTTTACGAACACGCATTTTAGGTAAAAAAGAACGTGAATTAACCATGATCTTTGAATCCTTTGGTTTTAAACATGGTTTGCCGGTCGATGCCGATTTTGTTTTTGATGTCCGCTTTTTACCCAATCCCCATTGGGATATTGCACTACGTCCCCTAACTGGATTAGATGAGCCAGTAAAAAAATATCTATTTCAGCATGATGAAGTGACTAATTTTATCTATCAAACCGCCAGTTATTTACAGCAATGGTTACCGATGTTAGAAAAAAATAATCGTAGCTATTTAACCATTGCTATTGGTTGTACCGGAGGCCAACATCGCTCCGTTTTTATTGCTGAACAGCTGGCTGAATTTTTTAAAGCACAAAATAAGCAAGTACAAATTCGGCACCGAACCTTAGAAAAAAAATAATTATTCGTTTTCGGTATGATAAAAATGCCAAACTTGATCGCAGCGCTGTTTGTATCTGTCTATAATATCTTTTAACGTTGCTTTTGGCTTTATTAGTTCAGGTTGCGGTGTAACAAGCTGACTGACTTTGATTAATGTTATATCTGAAGGCAATTGCGCTAATCTATTTTTCAATACATTGAGTGTCTGTGGATGAGGATGACCAATGGCAATGGCAACCCCTTTTTTACGAGCAACTTGAATAGCTAATTCAAATTGCTGGCTAATAGCATGTTCATTTTGCTGATCATCTAAAAATACATCGCGCACAACTACAGGGATATTATAGGCGCTCGCTGCTGTTTTGACGGCAGTTTTTCCAATCGTTTTACTATCTAAAAAAAACATAGAATGTGGGCTGAGTGCTTTCATAACATATTGCATGCCATTAAGATTGGATGTCATTAAACTGCCCATATGATTATTAACACCAATAGCATGAGGTACACGCTCAATAGCATTATTCACAATGCGATTAACCTCAGTTTCGCTCATAGTGGGAAACAACGTATCTTTTTCAAGTGGCTGCTTACCCATTGGTGCCATGGGTAAGTGTATAATCACATCATTCCCATGTTCATGAGCCATATTAGCGATACGTTTTGCATTAGGTGAATGGGGTAAAACAGCAACTGTTATATTGGTTGATAATGCTATAATTTGCTCTTCATTATGTTGCCGATAACCAAAATCATCAATAACCAGAGCTAATTGTGCCGCAAAAGTAAGGCTTGAATTAAAAAATAATAGACTTATAAGTATGTAAATGATTGAACGATGCACTATTTTAACCAACCTTTAGGATCTAACGCTTTACCATCTCGGCGAATCTCAAAATAGAGTCCTGAACTATTTTGACCACCACTTGAACCAACTAAAGCAATGGCTTGTCCAGTGGAGATTTTATCGCCGACATCGACTAAAACACGTTGGTTGTAACCATATAAACTCATATCGCCTTTACCATGCTCTAGTGCAACCACAAAACCATAACCTTGCAACCAACTGGCCAGTATCACTCGACCATCAGCGATTGCCTTAACTTGGGTACCATCCTTCGCATTAATTACCATACCTTTCCAATACAGTTCACCTTGCAGTGACTCGCCAAATCGATGTACGACTGGACCTGTGACCGGCCAATTAAATTGGTGTTGTGGTTTACCTATACCACTCACACGCGCCATTAATGCCCGTTCATCAGAATTTAAAGTGTAGTTGGTATTTTTTTGTTTCTGCTCAATATGTTTTGCCTGTCTTGCTTCTTCTTCAGCTAATCGTCGACTCTCTTTTTCAGCTTGAGCAATTTTTGCTTGTAACTTGGCTTCATTTTCGTGCAATTGAGCCAATTTTTGTTGATTGACCTGCATAGATGATTCGAGCGAAGTAATGGTTTTTTGTCGATCTTGACGGTTTTTTTCAAGGCCAACTTGTTCTTGTTTCTGTTTGGTTTGTAATGCTTGCTGTGAAATTTGTTTATTTTGTAACGTTAATTTTTTTTCGTTTAACTGTAATTGCGTTTCACGAAGTTCGTTAATCAGTTGCTGTCTAGCTTGATTAATATAACCATAATAATTAATCAGCCGTTCATTACGCTCACTTTGTTCACTGGCAAAAATCAGCGATAACCCTGTTGTTTTCCCTAATTTAAATGCGCTTTCAAGTTGTTTAGATAACGCATCTCGCTGTTGTTGTTGCTTGATATTTAATTGTTCAATTTGTTTAATTAACCGATTAATTTCACTATCGATTTTTTTTAAAGTTAAATCGTTTTTCTCAATTGAAGTCAATAATTTTGCAATTTCTGTTTCTTGCTGTTTAAGATCATTAACTAACTGGTTTCGCTCTTTTTTTTGCTCAGCTAAACGATTTTCTTGTTCTTGAATTGAACGACGCAAAGTCTGTAACTGCTGATTATCATCAGCAGCATACGAAACATTAATTTGTGTAAGTCCAATAAAAATAAACGTTAGAAAATATCGATAAATAGCCATGGCATTATGATAAGTATTGATAACCAAGCAAAAGGGATAAAACACTATACCTAGAAATGCATAAAGATGCAAAACCAAAACTATTTAGATAAGCATTGAGAGTAATTGCAACAGATAGTAATTAGGCATTTCACAAGCTCCAATAAAAAGTATAAAATACAACACTATTTAAATTATCGAACAATCAATTCAACCATAAAGATAACATCATGCAAAAGTTTAATGTCAAAACCTTTCAAGGGTTAATACTAACGTTACAAGATTACTGGGCTAATCAAGGTTGTACGGTGATTCAGCCATTGGATATGGAAGTTGGGGCAGGTACTTCACACCCGATGACGTGTTTACGCGCTCTTGGACCTGAACCCATTAATGCTGCTTACGTTCAGCCATCTCGCCGTCCAACTGATGGACGCTATGGTGAAAACCCTAATAGGTTACAACACTACTATCAATTTCAAGTTATCTTAAAACCCTCTCCAGACAACATTCAAGAGCTCTATCTGGGTTCATTAAAAGAGTTAGGGCTCGACCCAACCGTTAATGATATTCGTTTTGTAGAAGACAACTGGGAAAACCCTACATTAGGTGCTTGGGGACTTGGTTGGGAAGTATGGTTAAATGGGATGGAAGTGACTCAATTTACCTATTTCCAACAAGTGGGTGGCCTTGAGTGTAAACCCGTCACAGGTGAGATCACTTATGGTTTAGAACGCCTTGCGATGTATATTCAAGGTGTCGATAGTGTGTATGATTTGGTTTGGAGTGATGGCGCATTTGGTAAAACCACTTATGGTGATGTATTCCATCAAAATGAAGTTGAGCAATCAACGTATAATTTTGAATATGCCAATATTGATTTTCTATTTTATTGCTTTGAACAACATGAAAAAGAAGCAAAAATGTTGCTTGAATTAGAAAAACCGCTGCCACTACCTGCTTACGAGCGTATTTTAAAAGCTGCGCACTGTTTCAATTTACTTGATGCGCGTAAAGCTATTTCAGTAACTGAGCGGCAACGTTATATATTGCGCATTCGAACATTAACCAAAATGGTTGCTGAAGCATATTATGCATCACGTGAAGCGCTTGGTTTTCCAATGTGCCAAAATTCACCGTCAAATCAAAGTGCATCAAAGTAGGATTTTAATATTATGCAAAAAACATTTTTAGTGGAAATTGGTACCGAAGAGCTACCACCAAAATCACTCCGCACTTTAGCTGAAAGTTTTGCGGCAAATTTTATTGAGCAACTGGACAATGCCAAGTTAGAACATGGCGAAGTACTTTGGTATGCCTCACCACGCCGCTTAGCATTAAAAGTTTTAAATTTAAATGACACTCAACCAGATAGCCAAATTATTAAACGGGGACCGGCTGTTAGTGCAGCATTTGATGCTAATGGTAAACCAACTAAAGCAGCTGAAGGCTGGGCTCGTGGTTGTGGTATTACTGTTGACCAAGCAGAGCGTATTCAAACAGATAAAGGTGAATGGTTATCTTATACCCAAAACCAAAAAGGCCAACCTGTTGTTAACCTATTGTGTGATATGGTTAAAGGCGCGCTAAGCAAATTACCTATTCCAAAACCAATGCGCTGGGCAGCTCGACAAGTTGAATTTATTCGCCCGAGTCATACGGTAACGATGTTATATGGTGATGAGCTAGTACCGGGCACAATTTTAGACATTGAGTCAAACCGCATCATTCGTGGGCATCGTTTTATGGGTGAACAGGAATTCACCATTGATAATGCCGACCAATATCCAGAAATTTTGGAGCAACGCGGTAAAGTTATTGCCGATTATGACAAACGAAAATCAATTATTAAACAACAAGCAGAGCAAGCCGCTGCAAAATTAAATGGTAAAGCTGATTTAACCGAAAGCTTGTTAGAAGAAGTCTCTTCATTGGTTGAATGGCCTGTTGTTTTAACGGCTAAATTTGAAGAAAGATTTTTAGATGTACCAGCTGAATCACTAGTTTATACCATGAAAGGCGATCAAAAATATTTTCCTGTTTATGATAAACAAGGAAAATTATTACCGAATTTTATTTTTGTTGCCAATATCGAATCAAAAGATCCGCAAGTGGTCATTTCAGGTAATGAAAAAGTAGTACGACCACGCTTAGCCGATGCTGAATTTTTTTACAAAACAGATTTAAAACAACGCTTGGAAGATCGTCTACCTCGTTTAGAAACGGTGTTATTCCAACAACAGCTTGGAACAGTCAAAGACAAATCATTACGAATTGAGTCATTAGCGGGTTTTATAGCCGACAAAATTGGGGCTAATGTCGAACAAGCTAAACGTGCAGGTAAACTCACTAAATGCGATTTAGTCACCAATACTGTTTTTGAATTTCCCGAAACACAAGGGATAATGGGTCGTTATTTAGCGCTAAAAGATGGTGAAAGCATTGAAGTTGCCACCGCGATTGAAGAGCAATACAAACCACGTTTTGCTGGGGATGAATTGCCAAGCACTAATGTATCGAGTGCGGTATCAATTGCCGAAAAAATGGATACCTTAGCCGGTATTTTTGGTATAGGGCAACATCCTAAAGGTGATAAAGACCCTTTTGCTTTACGCCGCGCTGCAATTGGTGTTTTGCGTATTATTGTTGAGAATAACTTACCGCTCGATCTTGTCGAATTATCAAATTTTGCCGTTTCATTATATGGTGACAAACTCAACAATAAACAGGTTGTGGAAGATATTGTCAGCTTTATGCAAGGTCGATTCCGAGCCTGGTATCAGGAGCAAGGTTTTACCATTGATACCATACAAGCAGTACTCGCACTTAATCCAACCAAGCCTGCTGATTTTGATGCGCGCATTAAAGCCGTGACACATTTTAGAACACTGCCAGAAGCCTCTTCGCTTGCTGAAGCTAACAAGCGGGTATCAAATATCCTCTCTAAAACAGAATTGGTGATACCTGATGCGGTGAATGCCTCACTACTTGAAGCGGGAGCAGAAGGTGAACTTGCTATGCAAGTAGCAGTATTAACCGATAAATTAGCACCTTATTTTATTCAAGGTCGTTATCAACAAGCTTTAGTAGAATTGTCTGCACTTAAAGCACCTGTTGATGCATTTTTTGCCTCAACCATGGTCATGGCAGATGATGAAAAAATTAAACTTAATCGGTTAGCATTGCTGAAAAAATTGCAAAATTTATTTTTAAAAGTTGCGGATATTTCATTACTACAATCGTAATTTGTAATTTATTTATCACTATAGTGGTAACCAATTAGGTTACCACCTTATTAGTAGGAACGAGACATGCAAACCGAAGTATCTTTTTCTCAAGTATTTAATCAAACAACTAATTTTGTCAAAAACCGTTTTTTACAACTCGTTATCATCAGTTTTATCGTCAGTTTAATCACAACATGTATCAGTAGTTATTTAATTGATCCACAAATGTTTAAACAATTATCGAGCACGACTATGACAGTCGATCAATTATTAATGTATGTATTAAAACCTGCGTTAATTAGTTTGGTCATCACTTTCATCATGCAAGCGATACTACTTGCTGTTGTTTATAACTATTCAATCAACGATAAATTCGATTTTAATCTTATCTTATCTCGAATGTTACCAAATGCACTCAATATCATATGCTTTTACCTAACTTATTTATTTATAATTCTGTTTGCAATGATATTTTTAACATTTATATTTATGATGTTGCAATTTATCCTACCCGCTAAAATGGTAACGTTTTTGTTTGGTGTATTAATCATTGCCGCAATATTACTGATAGTGACAGTTTCTTATTATTTTCAAGGTTCAATTATTGCACCTTCAACAAAAACGTTTATTCAAAATTTTGTAGAAAGTCATAAATATGCCATATCTTATTGGCGATTAACCGTTCCAATGGTTTTAATTTATTGCACGGTATCAATTATCTTTTCTATTGTCGATAGTGCACTTAATAACCTTGTAATAAATATCATCAGCTCAACTTTGCAAATACTCACAAGTATTTTTTGTATTTGTTTCTTCTATCGTCTCAATATTCTGTCAAAGAATGAGCAACTATCACATAACACACCTGAGCAAAATAATAATTTAACTATCTAACATTATTTACGCTTATTCTTAATCACTCTATTAACAAATGCGAATAGAGTGATTAAAATTAGATAATCATTTCTATTATCTAATTCGCTTGGGAAACACTATGACGCCGGCAATTGACCAACTAAAAAAATTGAAAATTCCATTCAAAATTCATCAATATGATCATGATCCTAATCAGACCCATTATGGTCAAGAAGCAGCGAATAAACTCGATCCAAGTTTACACATTACATCTAACCAGATATTTAAAACTTTAGTCGTAACTTTAAATGGAAATGATAAAACATTAGCAGTTTGTGTCGTACCTGTTGATAACCATTTGGATCTAAAAAAAGCTGCAAAAGCATTAAATTGTAAAAAAATAGAGTTAGCCGATGCCCATTTAGCGCAAAAAATCACGGGGTATTTGGTAGGAGGAATCAGTCCATTAGGGCAAAAAAAACAACTCACCACACTGATTGATCTTAGCGCTAATGATCTTAGTTCAATGTTGATATCTGGCGGTAAACGAGGTCTCGAAATCGAAATTAAACCACAAGATCTGGTTAATGCATTACATGCACAATTGGTTGAAATTAAAGCCTAATTTGCTGATCAAATTATGTTGGGTTATTTTAATATTTATACGGTGAGTTAAAACTTGAAATTAGAATGATTGGAAAATACAAAGACCTTAAGGTACTACCTTAAGGTCTAAAATATCCTGTCAAAAGTAAATATCGACAGAAAAAAATTACTTAATTGCTTCTTTCAAGCTTTTACCTGATACGAACGCAGGTACTTTGCCAGCAGCAATTTTGATTTCTTTACCTGTTTTAGGGTTACGGCCGATACGAGCATTTCGATGATTAACTTTGAATGTACCAAAACCAACTAATTGCACTGGATCACCAGCTTTTAATGATTCAGTAATAGCTGCTAAAGTTGCTTCTAATGCAGTTTTAGCTGCAACCTTAGTAATATCCGCTTTGCTAGCAATCGCATCTACAAGTTCTGTTTTATTCATGGAGATATCCTTACATAATTATTTTATTGTTAAAGTTAACATTATAAGCAATGTCAATAACCGACTTTGCCCCTGTAAACAATGTTTAGATTACATTGATGTTAAATGTAGTCTATATTCATCCAATGTTAAAGAAAAATTTAGTAAAAAATAAAAAAATAGGGCATTCAGCGGCTTAATTGCTCAAAAAAACACCAATATTGCTTATTTGAGCCGCCCTAATATCCTCTTTTAAACCCTTTATTAGATCAATTTTGTCATGAGATTCTTCGCGCAATAATCGAAATATTTCCCATTGCAAATCAAATTCTTCAATCACACCCGGTAAATTTAATTGTTCATCTTTGGAAAGATAAGTATCTAATTTTGTCATTTCGAATTCAGCTACTGTGGTTGCCGATATACTACTAACTTTTGCTGTATGTTCAGCAATATCACCCGTTAAATGAGCATGTATAAGCTCACTTAAGGCCTGACAAGCATCAATCGCAGGATAGATCATATAAGCGCTATCTTCATTCACAGTGGGAATAATCGCCTCTAATTTTTCTAATTGTAAATCAAAATTAATTTTAACTTTCTCAACTAATAATGACTCCCACATTAAATCAAGAATGTTTTTATAGCTTTTAGCATCATCTTCATTATGCTGTTGCTTGGTATAATAGACATAATTTGGGTACATTCGTTCACATAAGCAAACCATAAATAAATATTGTTGCCATGGTGCTAATTTTTCAACTCTTAACTGAACTGGATTTTTAATCATAATGAAACCTTTTAGACCGCTCGTGTACAGCCTCAATTAAATATTGTACATGCTCTACTGGAATATCTTGGTGAATACCATGCCCTAAATTAAAAATATGACCATTATGGAATCCAAATTCATTAAGAACAGCTTCAACATTCGATTCTATTGTTAACTTTCCGGCATACAACACAGATGGATCTAAATTGCCTTGTACCGCAATGTGTCCTTTTTGGGCAATATGGCTCAAATTTACAGTCCAATCAACACCAATTGCATCACATCCTGTATTCACAATACTATCTAACCATAACCCACCACCTTTGGTAAAAAGTGTGACTGGCACATAGGAAGAAATAGCTTGAGTTTTATGACCTCGTTTTAATTTTGATAAAATTAACTGCATATAATGCAGTGAAAACGTTTGATAACATTGATGGCTTAAAACGCCACCCCAAGTATCAAATATCATGAGTGATTGAGCGCCCGCTTCTATTTGAGCATTTAAATATAACGCGATGCTTTCAGCGAGCTTCTCAAGAAGTAAATGTAAAACTTTAGGTTTGCTATACAGCATTTTTTTTATTTTAGTAAAGGTTTTACTACTTCCCCCTTCAATCATATAAGTTGCTAATGTCCATGGGCTACCCGAAAATCCAATTAACGGAACTTTACCATTAAGTTCCTTTTTGGTTAGGCTGATTGCATCCATCACATATCTTAATGAATCATTTGGGTCGGGAATGGGTAACTGCTCAATATCTGACAAACTCGATATTGTTTGACTAAATTTTGGACCTTCACCCGCCTCAAAATACAAACCTAATCCCATTGCATCAGGTATGGTCAATATATCAGAAAAAATAATAGCCGCATCAAGATCAAAACGCTTTAAGGGTTGTAAAGTCGCTTCACATGCCAGTTCTGGTGTTTGGCACATAGTCATAAAATTACCCGCCTTTGCACGTAACTGTCTATACTCAGGTAAATAGCGTCCAGCCTGACGCATCATCCAAACAGGCGTATAATCAACAGGTAGACACTGTAATGCGCGTAAATAACGATCATTTTTTAATTGGCTCATAATATCCGCTCTTTAAGTAACTATTATATTATGTCAAGCAATTCAAGGTTAACATTACGTATCAGTAAAAAATCATTGCGTTTATTTGTGATCTTGAGGTTGTGATAATGTGAGCTTAGCATAACGAATTAAAGTCTCAGAAATATTTTGCATTACACTACTTTCTGGCGCAAAACGATGCCAATAAAGCATACGTCTTTGATACAGGCCTTCTGTTAAGTTAACTAATTCACCATTTTTTAACTCTTGTTCAACTTGTAACATAGGAATCATACAACAGGCTGAACCTTGTTTAGCAAGTTGTACAAACGCTTCAGATGAACTGGTAATATGACAAATTACACTACCCGGTGTTAAGTTAAAATTTTCCTGTAAAAAAGCTTGATGCATATCATCTAAATGGTCAAAAGCAACAGCAGGTGCTTTGAGTAAAGATGATCGTGTCACACCATTTGGAAAGTATTTTTTGGCAAAATCAGGCGAAGCGACAAAAATATAGTCGAGAGCACCCAGTAAATCAGATAAACAGCCAGGTAAGGGATTAGCTTGAATACTAATTGCAGCAACGACCGTACCTAAACGTAACAGCTCTAAAGTATGCTCTTCATCTTTAATTTGTATATCAAATCGAAGAATATTTTTATCTAAAACTGGTTTTAAAGCCGGTAACACCCATGTAGCCAAAGAATCTGCATTAATTGCAATAGACAATGACAAAGGCGTGGTATTTTGTTCATTATCACCTAACCATTGTTGTTCTAACAATTCGACCTGATGCAATAATCCTAACAGATGTTCCCCTTGTTTAGTTGCCTTTGGGGGAATTGTTCTAACTAATAGTTGTTGACCAAAAAAGCTTTCTAACTGTTTGATACGTTGTGACACCGCAGGTTGTGTGATACACAATTTATCTGCCGCTCTCTCAAATCCCCGCTCTTTTATTACTGCATCTAAGGCCTGTAATGCTCTATAATCTGGACGCTTCATAATCTCTTTATTAATAATTTGCTCATTGCTTGAAAAAAACAAGCTATTTTAATTTGCAAAGTTTTAAATAGATCTAAAACTTAAAATATTTTCTAAAAAATACTAATGATTTTTGCTTTCCAATTGGTTACTATGCCATATCTTCAATCATTTTGCTTTTAAAATTTTATTTTTTCGAGAAAATTATATTCTAAATACGGTGATACCATGACACAGGATGAATTAAAAAAAGCCGTCGGCTTTGCAGCGTTAAAATTTGTCAAACCCGATTCATTAGTTGGTGTAGGCACAGGTTCAACTGCATCATATTTTATTGATGCTTTAGCAACAATAAAGGATCAGATTAAAGGAACGGTTTCTAGCTCAGAAGCATCAACCCAAAAACTGAAAGATTATGGGATTCCCGTATTGGATTGTAATGAAGTTGATAGCTTAGATGTATATGTAGATGGTGCCGACGAAATTAATCATCAGTTGCAGATGATAAAAGGTGGAGGGGCCGCATTAACACGTGAAAAAATTGTCTCAGCATTATCCAAACAATTTGTGTGTATAGTTGATGAATCAAAAGTTGTCGATGTGCTTGGCAAATTTCCATTACCGGTAGAAGTAATCCCCATGGCGCGCTCTTATGTTGCACGTGAACTATTTAAGCTCGGCGGTAAACCAATTTATCGTCAGGGTGTAATTACTGATAATGGCAATGTTATCTTAGATGTTCATGATCTTATTATTGCAAAACCAATGGAATTAGAAAATCGAATTAATAATATTGCTGGCGTTGTAACAGTAGGTCTATTTGCTAACAAAGGGGCTAATGTAGCACTGGTTGGAACCCGTTCAGGTGTAAAAGAAATTAAACCGAGCTATTAGTTATCGCTTAGCTAAATACGTTAATTTAAAAAATAATAATATAACAATAAGCAGCAATAGATATGCTTAAATAAAGAGAGGAAAAAATGGTTGTTCAGGCATTAAGCAAAGATGATAATAAATTTTTATTACTCGAAGGTGTCCACCAAAGTGCAATTGACACATTAAAAGCTGCTGGCTTTACCAACATTGAATATCATAAAGGTGCGCTATCGCCATCGGAACTTCAACAAGCAATAAAAGATGCGCGTTTTATTGGGATCCGATCAAGAACGCATTTAACCAAAGACATCATAGATGCAGCACCAAAACTTGCCGGAATTGGTTGTTTCTGTATTGGTACTAACCAAGTGGATCTTGATACAGCTGCCGTTAAAGGTATTCCGGTATTTAATGCACCATTTTCTAATACTCGATCCGTTGCTGAGCTGGTATTAGCCGAGGCAATTTTATTACTTCGCCGTGTGCCAGAAGCCAATGCTAAAGCACATCAAGGAAAATGGAATAAGATTGCAACTGGTTCTCATGAAGCTCGTGGTAAAAATTTAGGCATCATTGGTTATGGTCATATTGGCAGTCAATTAAGCGTTTTAGCTGAATCTTTAGGGATGAACGTCTATTTTTACGATATTGAAACTAAATTACCATTAGGTAATGCCAAACAAATTTCAACCATGAAGGAGTTGTTGCAATTAAGTGACATTGTCAGCTTACATGTGCCCGAAAATTCAACAACAATTAATATGATTAGTCAAAGTGAAATTGATATGATGAAGCCCGACGCCATTCTTATCAATGCTTCTCGTGGTAAAGTTATCGATCTTGATGCATTAACTCAAGCACTACAAAGTCATAAATTAAGTGGTGCGGCTATTGATGTGTTTCCAACTGAACCGGCTACCAATAGTGATCCATTTGAATCACCATTGTGTAAATTTGATAATGTCATCATAACGCCTCATATTGGTGGTTCAACCACTGAAGCACAAGAAAACATTGGTATTGAAGTTGCAACAAAACTGGCCAAATACTCCGATACAGGTGCTACCTTGTCTGCCGTAAATTTTCCTGAAGCATCATTACCGATTCCGGCAAAAGGATCTAGCCGTTTTATCAACATACACAATAACCAACCGGGCGTATTGACAGCAATTAATACATTATTTGCAGAACAAGGATTAAATATTTCGGCTCAGTATTTACAAACCGATCCCAAAATTGGTTATGTTGTTATTGATATTGAAAGAGTAGAACAAAATAAAGCTGAGGAATTATTAGTTAAACTCAAAAGTGTACCTGGCACAATCAGAGCAAGATTACTCTTTTAAATAACTAAATAGACTAATAACGTGTTTATAATAAGATATAGTCTATTTTGTAGTATAAAGGGGATTGATGAATTTCAAATCCCCTTAATCAATTAAATTAGCCTGATCTAAAATAACGACAACATGATTCTTTTTTGGCTAAATTAAGTAGCTTGTAAAGCTGTGTAAAAAAATTCTTCCCATTAAATATAAAATGTAGTTTTAATGACTACTAATAGGTGATGCAATTTTAAAAAGTTATCTTAATAAAATAACGTTATTTGTTGGTTATGGTTGTGTGGCAAATTAGTTATCCATTACTTTTACTTTGATAACGTTAATGTTGCGCTCAACTAATGCATCATAGTATTTATCATCTAAGTTATCATCAGTGATAATAGTATCAACAGCACTTAAATCACATACAACATTAGGGCTACGCCGCCCAAACTTTGAAGAATCTGCTAACAAAATTAATTTAGCGGCAGCTTTACTCATGGCAACGCTGCCATGATAACTTTCATTAAATGTCGTTACACCACCAACTAAATCTACACCATCAGCACCCATAAAAAGTTTATCAAAAGTGTAAGATTCAAAGGCTGCAATTGCTGAGGCATTATTATTATGAAATGATGCCGATTTTCGCCGGAAAGTGCCCCCGGTTAATATTATGGTTTGGTCGTTATCATTAGCAACTAATTCATTAACCATATGTAAACTATTGGTCATAATAGTAAGATTATTGAATCGGGCAAGCATTGGAATCATCTGGGCAACGGTACTACCTGCATCAAAAATAATCGAATCACCTTCATGGATCAATTTTGCCGCTTCTTTAGCTATCGCTTTTTTTTGCGCAGTATTTATATAAGTTTTATGATCAATCGCCCTATCACCAATTTCCCTATTTAACATAGCCCCACCATAAGTACGCAGAACTAATCCACTTTCATTTAGTTGTGTAAGGTCTTTACGAATAGTTGTACCCGTTGTTTTAAAGTGAGCGACTAATTCATCAACACTGACTTGCCCGTGATTTTGTAGATATTCTAAAATAGCTGTTTGCCGTTGCTTTACTTTCATACCCAGTTACCACCACTTATCATTGTTAACCAATAAAATAAATTTATTTTAAAAAATATTATACTTCATTATGAAAGAAAATACTTTTCAAAATAAAAGTTATTTATTTGTTGTTAATGCGATAGTAAGCGCGCTTTGTGAGGCAAGATCATAGGGAAATATTTTTTCTGGAATAATATTTGATACCAACATCCCATGTAATTGTGGAATGGGTTTAGGTAAAGCAAAAACTGTAATACCTTTCATTCGTACTGAATCAATCACGACCTGATTTTTGTCTAAAGATACCGCAATTAAAACCCTTGGTTTAAAACGTTTGGTTTTACTTCGACCAATGCCTAAATACGTCCCTTTTTTTAAAGCTAAAAAAGCTTGATTAAAACGGCGAATTTGTAACCAACTAAATACAATTTGAATACACCAAGCAATTAAAGCAACAATAATAAAAGTGGTTGTCATATTCATATGCGCTTTTCCAGTATTGATTGAGTTAAACAGAGTGCAAAAGCATTAAACTTGCTTTCGCACTTTATTTTAACTAGAACATCACTTGACCGCCAGTAATGTTAATTGATTGTCCTGTACAATAAGAGGCTTTGTCACTTGCATAAAATAGCAGAACATTGAGCACATCTTGATAATCACATCCCCGTTTAAGTGGTACTTTATCAATATATACTTGCTCGACCTGATTCTCTGGAATGCCTAATTTTTTAGCATATTGTGGAATTAGCGATTGGAACATTGGCGATTTAAGCAAATTACCTAACATTAATGAGTTAACAGTAATGCCATGATCAGCAAGATCCAGTGCCAAAGATTGAGTTAAGCCAACACCACCAAATTTAGCTGCACTATATCCTGAATTATGTTTGCTCCCAACTTTACCTGATTTGGAATTGATTTGTATAATTCGCCCCGCTGTTTTATGTTCAATCATTAGTTTTGCAAATTCCCGCGCACATAAAAAATAACCGGTGAGATTAACATTTACTGACAATTGAAAATCATTTAATGCAAAATTGGTAATTGGTGCCGCTCTGGCAATACCTGCACTGTAAACCATCAAATCAAGACGTTTAAAGCAACTATTAACATCTTGAGCTAATTGGATAACACTTTCTTCGTTGGTCGCATCGACACCAAAACCTTTAGCAGTACCTAAACCATGTTTTTGATTAATTGCTTGAGCAACGTTATTAGCATTATCTATATTTAAATCAGCGACAACAACTTGGTAACCAGCATCAGCAATACCATGACATAAAAATTCACCGAGTGTTTGCCCACCACCTATAATGACCGCGACTTGTTTCATTTTTATATTCCTTAATTACTTAAAATTTTAATTTCATCATTTACATTAAGTTGAATTGGCAGTTTACCTTGTACATGCACTGTACCTGGCAACTCCGCTTGCTGATTACCATCAAACCTTAATGTAATATGACCTAATTCACGAAAATTAACGCTAGCAACATCACCAACAGAGGTGATTTGATAGATATGGTTACCTAATTGTAATGATTGCCCTACGGCTAGTTCCTGCTTTAAATCATCATGATTATGAATAAAACAGTAATCAGCTAAATCTGCTGGTGCGCCTTGTTTGAATAATATCAGCATCCCATCAGCTAAAGTCTCTTGCGCAAAGTCACCAATTTGATTAATAGTTGAATGATAAATAACCTTTGACATTATTAACCTTCTTTCTTCTTTAATGTGCGTTTATTAATTTCAAACCAGACAAAAGATAACAGCTTAAGTATCTAGCTTTTCCCACAACTTATTGATAGATAAATAACGATACCGCCCAAGCAATAAGCACGGTTGGGGCACCCGTTAAAAATCGACTAACTAAAACAGATGGTACGCCAACTCTAACCGTATCTTGTTTAGCTTCGGCAAGTGATAAACCAACAGGAATAAAATCACATGCAGCTTGTGCATTAATTGCAAAAAGCGCCGGCAAAGCTAGATGCGGCGGAATGTTGCCGAGTCCAATTTGTACACCAACTAAGGTACCAATGACTTGTGCAATAACGGCTCCTGGACCTAAAAATGGAGAAAGCAATGGGAATGAGCAAATTAAAGCTAAAATGACTAATCCAATGGGGTTATTGGCTAAAGGAACCAAACCATGAGCAATAAAATCACCTAATCCTGATGCAATAATGATACCGATTAAAGCTGATACAAAAGCCATAAAAGGTAAAATCGTTTTAAGGACAGTGTCGATAGTATCACGACCAGCTTGGAAAAAAACGGCCACTCCCGATCCCATTCCTATGCCGATTTTGGCCAGTAAACCATCGCTCTGTTCAGTAATTTTTTTACTACTGTCATAGTGTTTAAACTCGGAATCTTTATTAGCTTTAGCTTGCTGCGTTTGCATGACAGAACTCTCTTTAGCTGTCTGTGAGTCCTGATCGATTAATTTAATGTTATTAGGCTTTACCGCAGAAACATAAATATCTTCAACAATATATTGAGCCAAGGGTCCCGATTTACCTGTGGCATGAATATTAATCGTAGGGACACGATTTTTTGGGTAAATACCACAACGTAACGTACCGCCACAGTCAATTACTGCAACACCTATTTCGTCTTTTGCTGGCTCACCTTCCTTAAAACCATCAATAGCTTCCCAACCCGTTAGTTTAACTAAAGTATCAACGATAGCCGGTCTTGTTCCTGCTGCAATATAGACAATCTTTTTTCCTTCGATTACAGGTAATTCCAAAGGGCCCCCCCAACCTGCTTCACCTTTTTCTATTCGAATAAATTTAGCCATTTTCGTCTCCTCTTTATCTTGATAGATGAATGTTATAGATGCACTTCTCTATCCAATTTAATCCCCATTTTTCTTTCAAAAACGGCAGTACAAAAATCGGTAATCCAACCTCGAAAGAAGTTTGTAACCAAACCCACAAGAAAATAACTTACTGCTAAAGGGCCTAATGGAAGATTCAACGTTGTTAGTCCAGCAGCAATACCTAAATAGACAAACAACTCACCTGGATTAACATGTGGAAAAAGTCCATTCATAGAGTGGCAGCTATAAGAAGAAGCGGCATAATAACTTGGCTTGTAATACTCTGGCATAAAACGCCCTAAACTTAATGTCATCGGATTACAAAAAACAAAGGTTCCAATTAATGGTAGTAGTAAGTAGCGAGAAATTGGATTACCAGCACAAGCTTGTGCTAGGCGCTCTATACGATCTTGCCCAATAAATTTAATTACTGCATTCATCACAACCAGTAAAGAGATTAATAATGGTAAGATTCCTGTTACCATTCCTACTAATACTTTACCTCCCTCTTGGAATAGCCCTATAAACCATTCAGCACCAAATGAAATAGCGTCAATCATATTGCCTCCTATTAAGTTAAACTTTGTCGACATATTAACAACATTAAAAGAAAAAACTTTTATATAGATCACAATTTGAAACATTTTCTTTTAAAATGAAAGAAAATGTTTCAAAAAAAATGGATAACATAAAAACAAGATAAAAGTAATAGTTTGCTGAAATAGCAGTAATAGCTAAAAATAGTTGATTTTCATTGGACATTAACGCTGAGTTGGCGTAATTTTATATTACAAATTTATTTATTATTTAACTGAGGAGAATGTGTTATGGCTAAAACGACTAACTCTACTAAAAGCGCCAAAAAACTTCAACAAGCAGCAATTTTATTCCCTACTGATTTAGGTGAAAAAGCATCAAAAGATATTTCTAGTGCTATGAATTCAGTATTAGCTGATGTATTTGCTTTATATTTAAAAACTAAAAACTTCCATTGGCATGTAAGTGGCCCTCATTTTCGTGATTATCACTTAATGTTAGATGATCATGGTGAAGAATTATTTGCAATGACTGACCCTATCGCTGAACGTGTGCGTAAATTAGGTGGAACCACCCTTCGTTCAATCGGTCATATTTCAAAACTACAAAGTATTTCTGATAACGATGCTGATTTTGTTGAACCATCAGATATGCTTGCTGAACTTTGTCAAGATAATATTAAACTTACATCTCGTATGCGTGAAGCACACGATATTTGCGATAAATATAATGATACCGCTACAGCAAGCTTAATCGAAGAGTGGATCGATCAAACTGAAAGACGTGCTTGGTTCTTATTTGAAACAGGTCGTAAAATGGACTCTTCAGGTCATTAATATTTGTTATAATTCATAATAAATAACAAAAATTAAGAGACACAAACTGTGTCTCTTAATTTTATAAGATATTAGGGAGAATAGAAAATGAGTAAAAAAATTGCGGTTTTAGTAGGTAGTTTACGCAAGGATTCTTTTAACTTAAAAGTAGCAAAAATATTTCAAGAAATTGCACCTTCATCACTCTCATTACAACTAATTTCTATCGGTGATTTGCCTTTATATAATGAAGATATTGACACCGATACACCACCTTCATCTTACACCCGTTTTCGTCAAGAAATCGCAGCATGCCAAGGGGTAATTTTTGTCACACCTGAGTATAATCGAGGCTTACCAGCTGTTATTAAAAATGCTTTAGATGTGGGATCGCGTCCTTACGGTAAAAGCGTTTGGTCGAAAAAACCAGCCGCGGTTGTTTCTGTTTCACAAGGTGCTATCGGTGGTTTTGGTGCAAATCATCAACTACGCCAATCATTAGTATTTTTAGATATGCCGACACTACAACAACCCGAAGCTTATATTGGTAATATCAATTCATCATTCGATGAAAACGGCAATATAACTGCAAAAACTAAAGAGTTTCTTTCTCTAATCATTAATAGCTATGCAACTTGGGTTGAAAAACTCAATTAATAGCCCTTTATTTCCGTATTCACAGCCAATATAATTGACTGTGAATATTTTGCCATTAAGTTAATTCCTTTACATGCCAATATTTTTCCCAAATAGTGAACAAGAATTATTACAACGAGCTGAATTAGCAGCAGGTTATACTTTTGCTGATATCGCAAAATATTTAAATATGCCAATGCCACAAGATCTTACTAAACAAAAAGGTTGGGTAGGCAATCTAATTGAAACTTTTTTGGGGGCAAACGCAGGTAGTAAGGCCGAACGGGATTTTGCTAGTTTAGGCATTGAACTCAAAACCATTCCCATTGATAACCAAGGGAAACCTTTAGAAACCACTTTTGTTAGTGTAGCCCCGTTGATGGCAAACCACGGGGTCATTTGGGAAACAAGTCATGTCAAATATAAATTGACTAAGGTACTGTGGATCCCAATACAAGGTGAAAGAACTATTACACTGGCAGATCGAAAAGTTGGACGCCCTATTTTGTGGACGCCATCCCTCCAACAAGAACAACAGCTCAAGCAAGATTGGCAAGAACTGATGGATATGATTACGCTTGGCCAAGTTGAAAAAATTACAGCTCACTATGGAACCTATTTACAAATTCGTCCCAAAGCAGCTAACGGTCGCGCATTAACAGAAGCAATTGGTGAAAGTGGTCAAATTATTTTAACTCGTCCTCGCGGTTTTTATTTAAAAAAGTCATTTACTTGGCAAATTTTAAATAACGCAATTAAATAATATTACTACTCAGTTATTTCAATACCATGTAGTAATCAATCCTCATGAACTTAGTGTTAACAATATAATTGATATTGTTTATTATCAAACAAATCCGATCTATTTTTTCAAAATCTGTTCACCTTGTTATTTAAGCTACACTTTATTTTTTACATAAGTGAGGTTGTTTGATCAATTGTGGCAATAAAAAACAGACTAAGGATATTTTTAAGCATAATACTTGTCTGATTTTTTCCTTAGAACTATCAACAGTAATGCTGAAAAGTTATCTATTGCTAAGTAAGGCATTGTTATTTTCACTAAAAAATATTCTAACATTTAAAGAATTTGTTTAAATTATTACCTCAAAACGTGTTGCAGCTATCACTTTAATTGTCTTTTTTAGTAACAAGCTACTGTTTGCTGTATTGTGTGCTTTTTACTAAAATTCTTGGCTTCGTTGCTGTTTTTACTACCGTACCAATATGCTGCATAAAAGCATGGCAAATTTTATTTATAACAGATAAAACAGCGTCCATATTTGGTAATTTTACTACTAATGTTAAAGGCACATTATTGCTGCTTTGGTTTGTGGTTTGCCATTGTGTATTTTACGGTGCTGGTTTTACTATTTTTGCTTTATCAGGCATTAAAGAAAAAAGTTTTGCCAAAAACGGATTGTGCAAACTTATCATTACCCACAAAATTATTAGTTAAATTATTTAAGTAACAGTAAAAGAGTTATCAGTTTTATTAAGCTGATAACTCAAATACATCTAATGATTAGGCCAATCACCAACTAAAAAGTCGATTTATAATGAATTAACTTATTTGATATTGAACATTAATATTTTTGAGTTTCGTTGATAATTGTACAGTTGTTTCTTTTTGATCGGTAAATCATCAACTTCAGCTGGATTAAAACCTTTTTCTCTAAACCAATGAATACTCCAGGTAGTGAGTACAAAAATTTTCTCTAATCCTAGATTATTGGCACTTTCAGCAATTTTTTCGATCAATAGATCGCCGCGCGATGAATTTCGATACTGCGGATGGATGGCAACACAAGCCATTTCGCCCATTTTTTCTTCGGGGTATGGGTAAAGTGCAGCACAACCAATAGTCATATTATCACGTTGAATAATAGTAAATTTATCAATTTCCATCTCTAACTGTTCTCGTGACCGTTTAACTAAAATGCCTTGTTCTTCAAGTGGGCGAATAAGTTCTAAAATACCACCAATATCGTTGATTGTTGCTGTGCGAATTTGTTCAGAATGTTGCATTGCCACTTGTGTACCAATGCCATCACGCGAGAATAGTTCTTGCAAAATTGCGCCATCGACTAAATAACTGACTAAATGACTTCGTCTTACGCCATTGCGACAAGCTTTCGATGCTGCCCGTAAAAATCGAGCTTCGCTGGAAAGCGGCTTTCCATGCTGTTCTTTTTGATTAACATAGTTATCAGCATCAATAGGAAAAAGATCTGTAATTACTTTACCCTGTTCGTCAAGCACACCTTGCTCAGCGCAAAAACTAATTAATTTATCGGCTTTCAAACGTATTGCAACTTCGGCTGCAACATCTTCTGAAGATAAATTAAAACTTTCCCCTGTTACCGATACCCCAACAGGTCCGAGTAATACAATTGAACCGCGATTTAATTGTTCGTCTATCGCTTCATAGTTAATTCGGCGAATTTTGCCTGTATGGCAATAATCAATACCATCATCAACACCAAGTGGCTGAGCAATAACAAAATTGCCACTTACCACATTAATATGCGCACCTTGTAATGGCGTATTATTTAAGCACATTGATAGACTGGCTGTAATATTGAGCTGCAACAACCCTGTGACTTGTTTAACAATATCTAGCGTGTTGGCATCGGTAATTCGAGTATTCTTATGATATTTAGGTTCAATATTATGATGTTTAAGTGATTCGTCAATTTGATTACGTGCACCATTAACAATGACCAGTTTTATACCAAGACTGTAAAGCAAACCGATATCACTAATGATGCTTGAATAATTATTACTTTTTAATACCGCGCCTGTTAATAAAATTACAAATGTCTTTCCATGATGAGCATTGATATAAGGTACTGAATGTCTTAATCCTTCGACTAATTCAGTTGTTCTTTCTTTCATCTTAACCACCATTATCAAAATGAATATTTATTCACATTTATTGTAATTTTATTTATTTTTGATTTAATGGCAAGTAATATTTTCGAAATCGATTAAAAGCTAAAAATTAGACAAATAAAAATCAACAAACATAAATTGATCATAATTGTATTTAACAATAATCACTAAGACCAACCATGTTGACAACAAATGCAGTGATAAACTTGAACTTTAAACCATAGCATCAAATAGGCATGCTTATTTTAAGCATGACCTATAATGTTTTATGATTATTAGACAGACAACCCAATAAGTTTATGAAATGATCTATAAATTATTTTTTTGATTGAGTAACTTTTTAGTTATTTATCCGTAATTGTATGTGATACGTTAAAAACAGTTCGGTAACGCATTAATACAATAATAGCCAATATAGTACCAATACCCGCTATTATTGCATCACTCAACATAACATAACGTAAACCAAAATTAGTTGATACCCAGCCAATTAAAAACGGGATTATAGCTGTTGCAATACTTGAAGAAGTAAAAAATATACCCAGCACTTTACCCTTTCCTGATGGAAAAAATTCAGCCATGGTGGTGAGTGCAAGTTGTAAAACGCCGCCTGCCGCAGTAAAACCAAGTACAAAACCACCGATCATACATAATGCAGGGGTTGGGTTAAAATACATTACTATCAACATGATAGTTGAAAGTAGTGGATAAAACACAACAATATACACAGGTTTAATTAAACTTTTCACTAAAAGTGAAGTTAAAAATACACTGGCTAATGTCCCAATACCATAAGAAGAAAAAGTTTGTACCGCACCCGAAGAATCCATACCGGCAACTGTTTGTGAAAAATCTTTTAAACAAGACGAAACCAGATAAAAGGTCGCGGTTGAAGTGAAACCAATAATAATAAAACAGATACCTTCTATCCAAAAATTAGCCTTTTGCTTTAAAACAGGCGTTGTTTTTTCATTTTTTTCTAAATTCTCTAGCTCTTGCTCTGGCGTGAGTTTGTGGTTTGGAAAAGGCATCTTAAACACTATCAATGCATTTAACGCTAAAATAACGCAACAAAAAATGAATGACCAACCATAATATACTTGGTTAGCCATAATCATGCCGATAATTATGGGCAACAAGGATTGCCCTGCTGCAATAGCTGCTTTAATTAAAATAGATGCTGAGCCCGGTGATTTAGGAAAAGCTTCCATAAGCGCTGGATAAGTACCGGCATCAAGTGTTGAATTTGCAATGCCACCTAAAATAGCAAACATAAAGGCAATTTGTACACTCGGGCTAACTAAAATTCCTAGTAGAAAACCGATATAAAACAGTCCACCTAAAACAATGAAGGGTTTACGGCCAAGTCTGTCGGATAAAGATCCCATAATAAATAATACTAATAATCGGCCTATACCCAATCCCATCATCACGTTGTAAACACTTTGCTTTGCTTCGCTGATCAAATTTAATTGTACTGGAGTGAGTACCTCTTTATTTAAAGTAAACAGATAAGCAGATTGTGGATTAAATTGAGCAGCTAAATAATCAATATTTAATCCCAAAATAATCGCGCCCATTCCATGCACAAAGTAGTTGATATATAAACAACTCGCTGTGCCCCAATATCGGTTTTTCATTCCTGAATTCCTATATATATCAAAAAAGTATTTTTTTAATTTTGTTTTAATCTTGAACACAAATACTTAAATCAGTCATTATATTTTTGTAATATCAATCACTTTTTTAAATCGGTAAAAAACAATTGAACCTAAGATTAAACTTAATGACGCAATAAAAAAATCAATTAAAATTGCATAACTAACATCAATCATAGCGAGTTTTGGCACAATCAGTGGAATAACCACAAACGATAATCCACTAAAAGTATACATACAACCAACAGCAAGGCCTTTACGGCTTGGAAACATTTGTTGCATTACCACTAAAGTTAATTGAAGTACACCACCGGCTGCGGTAAATCCCATACCAATTGCTGCAATAACGCACATAACAGGTGAAATATTAAAATAAAAAATAATCAGAACAATAGCTGATAATGCGGGTAATATTATGATGCAAAAAATAGGTTTCAAAAAATGTTTAACGACAAAAGCAGTCACAAATACCGATATAATCGATGCGGTACTGTAATAGCTAATTAATTGTTTAGCATCAAGGTCGCTCATATTTACGCCTTCAGTTGCGATAGTTGGCAACCATTGCAAAATAATGACAAATGTTGCTGTTGTAGTAAATCCCATAATAATCAATAAAATGCCTTCAAATGCAAATTTAGGATGGCTTTTGAAATAGTTCTCAGAGCCTTGTCCACCTTTAATTGAAGTATCTTTGTGAGGAAATTTTTTAGGTAATAATAATATGCCATTTATTACTAAATAAGCAGTAAAGCCAAGAAAAGCCCAACCATACCAAATTTGATTGGAGTCAAAAAAAGTAACAATAAAAGGAAGTACTAAAGTCCCAATAGAAATAAACGCTTTTATTAACACACTTGCTGAACCGGCAGAACTTGGAAAGCATTCAGTCAATGCAGGCATTGAACCTGTGTCTAAAAAAGAGTTACCTGCCCCAACGGCAATGGCCAGACAAAAAGCGAGATGAATGTTGGTACAAAATATCATACCAATAAAGAAAACCGCGTAACACGCCATACCGAGGAAAATAAAAAGCTTACGACCAAATTTATCTGAAAGTATTCCACCAACAAACATTAAAAAGATTTTGCCAATACCTATACCTGAAGCAACATAGCCTAATCCAATAAGATCAGTGTTAAGCTGTTTTGTAAGATCAACGGAAAATTGCATAATCACAATTAGCGCAATACTTTGAATGATATAATTAGCGTAAATAGACCCGACAATTCCATAAGAATTGACTTTTAACGTATCCATTTGTCGTACTCCATATTTGAAATATATTTAAAACTAAACTGTTAATCGAATTCAATATACAAGTATTAATATTAATCTAAAAGCGATAACTATTAATTTATTAAGAATATTTTACTGATATTACTTTACCGACTATATGATGGTTAAAAAAACCAATAGATGAGGCAGATAAATTAGTAAAAATCCGATAACTTTTAATAAAAAATACCACATAAGGATGTGGTATTTTATCTAGGGTTAAGCAAAACAAATTGATTAATTGTTCAACATTTCAAGCATTTGGCTTAAAATTTGATGTTCATCTTGATCGACATTAACAACATAATGTGCAGCATCATGATATAAAGGCAATCGTTCCGCTACGACTTTTTCCATTTCATCTACAATCGATAAACCAGTAAGAGAAGGGCGCTGAGCAATATTTGGATCTTTCATTAAACGAGCAGCTAATGTGGCCGCTGGTGCAGAAAGAAAGATAACAATACCATTTTGTTTCATAAATTGGCGATTATGATCCGCTAAAACCATTCCACCACCTGTAGCAATCACCCGATTAGGTTTTGCCGTATCAATCAATACTTGGCTTTCTCTTGCTCTAAACCCTTCCCAGCCCTCTTTTTCAACAATTTCAGCCACAGTTTTTTGGGTGGTTTCGAGTAAATGACAATCTGTATCAATGAAAGAAAACGATAGCTTATTTGCTAACATTTTTCCCATTGTTGTTTTGCCTGCTGCTCTTGCGCCGACGAGAAAAATTGGTTTATTCATATTGGGTCCTTTCAGATTTACAGATCTCAGAATATTTTGTCTATGCTAGTGATTCACTTTATCTTTTGCAACATTTTTTTTACATTTAATCTTGTAAAAATAAATCCTATTGATTTATATGAATATGTTTTTAATAAAACTGTCAACGAATGTAAAATAATATTTACATCAAAACGATGTTAAATCATTCATATTACAAAAAATAGCCGCTAGCACAGTTTTTCTAGACCACGGAAATAAAGTTCAGTGGCAATGGATTGATGTAATCGCCATTGAATCACATCAAGATCTGGATTCACTTTTTTAAACTCTTCATATGTCATGAAGTAACGAATAGTATTACTGCCAACCCGATCATTAATACCTTTAATAATAAGATTGATTTTATCGTGGCGAATTTTTTTTAATTCTTGCATCGCTGTTGCTACAAATTCAGGAACAGGTAACTTACCACTTTCCCAATCATGCCAAGTTTTAATGTCTGTTTTACCAATATGTTCACTAGCTTCTAGCACTTTTAACATCAAAAAACGACGATAAGCTTGCAATTCAAGATTTGTCATAAATACTCCTTGTATTCACATTGTGAAATTACAAAATTCATTAAATTTATATCCAGGCAATTAATATTGCAGAATAATAGAACAATATGATCAATGTTCTAACATACATCAAATTAACATTGATAAGATGTATGTTGTTTTTCCAATATTTATTTTGCCGCTAACGCGTCTATTACTGCCTGTTTTGCCCGTTGAGAAAGTTCTTTTCCTGTCCAAATTTTAAATTGAGCATTTGCTTGACCAATAAACATTTCACGGCCAGAAATCGATTCCCATCCTGCTTTTTCAGCTTCTTGTCTAAATTTTGTATTATATGGCGTATAAACAATGTCATAAGCTAAGCCCTTTCCTTTAAACCACGCCTGTTCATAAGGAGTTTGATCTTCAAATTTACCTTGCATACCTAATGGAGTAGAGTTAACAATGATCTGAGCTTCAACTTTGCTACGATCTTCCCAATCAACGATTTTAAGGTTGAACTCTTTAGCTAGTGCTTCGGGTAGTTCTTTAGAAATATCACTAACGGTAATATCGGTATAACCTAGATCTTGCAAACCCACTACAGCAGCGCGAGCTGCGCCTCCGGCACCTAACAATAAAACCTTTTTATAGTCGGCAGGTAATTTTTTTTGTCTTAATGGCTCCATAAAACCAACAATATCAGTATTGTCACCACAAAGCTTATCACCATCCCAATAAACTAAATTTGCTGCGCCTGCTTTTTTAACATGATCAGTAACATAATCTAAATAAGGAATAATTGTTTGTTTATGTGGAATAGTGACACATAAACCACGAATATTAAGTAATCGAACCGATTTGAATAGGTTAGGTATCTCTTCTGGAGGCGTTGGAAATGCAACCAATACAGCTGGAATATTATAATCTTGAAACGAAGTAGTATGAATTAATGGGCTCATTGTATGCCCTAACGGATAACCGATAATGCCATAGATGTCATATGGCTTAAACTGGTTCATATAATCTCCTTGAAAGTTAGAAAATTAAATCAAAAAATATAGTTTATCATTTAGTATTAAAGCATATTTATTATAAAATAAAACGATTTTTGTATTTCACTAAAGTAAAGCTAGTTATAAAATAGAAGCAAATTGATAGATACTTTTATCTTTTTATATAAATCGTTGCGCATAGTGAACTTATTTTTATTCTAAAATAAGATAATACTTGAGAATCTTTCCATAACAGCGTATACTTCGCTACCTCATTATTATGGGTGTAGTGTGAGAGGTTAGACTGCTTCTCAAATAGAACTGCAGCAAACTAAAAGCCTGACGAGGTTAATTCCATTAACATATTACGCCCAAGGCTTAAGCATAGAAATTTCGGAGAATTATTGACATGTCACGAGTATGCCAAGTAACAGGAAAAGGTCCTTTAGTGGGAAATAATCGTTCTCATGCGATGAATGCTACTAAACGTCGTTTTCTACCAAACCTTCAAACTCACCGTTTCTGGATTGAGAGTGAAAAACGTTTTGTAAAATTACGTGTATCAGCTAAAGGTATGCGTACTATCGATAAAAAGGGTATTGATGCAGTTTTAGCTGAACTTCGTGCCCGTGGTGAAAAGTACTAATAAGGAAACCATATCATGGCTAAAGGTGTACGTGAAAAAATTAGATTAGTTTCTTCTGCTGGTACCGGTCATTTTTATACCACTAGCAAAAACAAAAGAACCATGCCTGAAAAGATGGAGATCAAAAAATACGATCCTGTTGTTCGTCAGCATGTTGTTTATAAAGAAGCTAAAATTAAATAGTTTTGTATAAACGAGAAACCCAGCAAATGCTGGGTTTTTTTATATCTATCTAAAAACAGAAAGTATAATTAATACTAAGAATATATTACAACAATTAATTGTTTATCTTATATCAGAAAACAACCGTGCTCTATATCCTTTATTAATAGTATTATTTTTAAGCCAATTTATAATTACTACCTATCTGCTATTCATGATGAATCATCATTGGTAACTAAAATAAAAGCTTCCATTTTATAAACAGAAGCTTTTGATAGTAGTACTCTAACACCAAGATTATTTCAAATATTTTTGTTCGTAAGCTCTGGCTTTTGTATCATCAAATGCATTTTCCCAGCGTGCAATAACAATTGCCGCTAATGCATTACCAACAACATTAACAACAGTTCGACCCATATCTAAAATACGCTCGACTCCCATAATATAGCCTATACCTTCCAGTGGTATACCAACACTACCAAGTGTTGCAGATAGCACTAATATTGAAGCGCCAGGCACACCTGCAATACCTTTAGAGGCTATCATTAGAGTAATGACAATAATAATTTGATCTATAATGCTTAAATCCATACCAAATAGCTGAGCTAAGAAGATAACCGTAATACTTTGGTATAAAGTCGATCCATCTAAGTTAAATGAATAGCCGGTTGGAATAACAAAACTGGTTATCGCTTTAGGTGCACCATAAGCTTCCATTTTTTCGATGATTTTTGGCAATGCTGTTTCAGAGCTGGCCGTTGAAAATGCGATGACTAATTCTTCTTTTAAAATTCTCAGTAACTTAAAAATACTAAATTTACAGAGTTTACACACAATACCTAATACCACAATGGTAAAGACAATCATTGCAGAATATACGGTCAAAATTAGTTTGAATAGTGGTAATAAAGATTCGAATCCATATTTAGCTACCGTGACAGTAATAAGAGCAAATACTCCAATTGGTGCATAACGCATAATCATATTCGTCACTTTGAACATGGTATCAGAAACAACTTTTAAGAAGAATACAAATGGTTCGCGTTGTTTATCTGGTAAAGACATTAAGCCTAAACCAAAAAACACACAGAAGAAAATTACAGGTAAAACCGCACCATCTGTCATTGCTTTAAAAATATTAGCTGGAATCATATCTAAAATCATAACAATGAGACCATGAGGTTTTCCGCTTAACTCTTCGGCTGCTTTTGCATATTTACTGACATCAGTTGTGGCTAAAGTTGAAGAGTCAATACCTGCACCTGGAGCAAAAACATTACCCCATAAAAGACCTAATAAAATAGCAATAGTGGTAATAATCTCAAAATAGAGTATTGTTTTAAATCCTAAAGTCCCTAATCGCTTTGAACCACCAATACCTGCAATACCAAGTGTTAATGTACTTAATATAATAGGTAATACAATCATTTTAATTAAACGAATAAAGATATCACCCGCAGGTTGGAAAATATTAACGATAGAGAATTGGTAATAAGAATGTAAAGGGTGAGTTGGAACAGAAAGTTCGAACAAATAAGCCCCCATTGCTACACCCAAAATCAAGGCAATTAAAATTTGCCACGCAAGATTTGTTAAAATTTTTTTTATAAAAAATGACATCAAATACTGTTCCTTTTCCTGATTTTCTAAAATAAAAAAGGATTAGCTATACTAACTAATCCTTTTTAATAATTAAAAATTATTCTTCGGATTCCTCTAATGAATCAGTCCTTTCTTCTCCTTGGTCCGAGGGAAATTCAGACTCGTTATCGTCATCCTCTGTTTCAGCAATTCGCTGCAATCCGACAACTTTTTCATTTTCAGCTGTTCGAATAAGCATAACACCTTGCGTATTTCGACCAACAATGCTCACTTCTGATACACGCGTACGGACTAACGTTCCTGCATCAGTGATCAACATAATTTGATCGGTTTCATCAACTTGTACAGCTCCAACAACTGCTCCATTTCGCTCACTGACCTTAATAGAAATTACACCTTTAGTTGCGCGTGATTTAGTTGGATATAATTCTTGTTCAGTACGTTTACCATAACCGTTCTGAGTAGCAGTTAAAATTGCGCCATTACCTCGAGGAACAATGAGTGAGACTACTTTATCATCACCTTCTAATTTAATACCCCGAACACCGGTCGCAGTTCGTCCCATGCAACGAACTTTATTCGCTGGGAAGCGAACAACTTTACCATTAGCTGAAAATAACATAATGTCCTCTGTATTAGAGATTTGAGAGACTTCGTCATCATTATCTGTCTCATCAACAATTACATCATCATTGAGCTCTTCATCATCAACGGTATCTGATGTTTCATTACTTGTTAGATCCACACCGATAAGTTCATCATCATCACGTAGGTTAATGGCGATAATACCACCACTACGAGGACGACTAAATTCAATTAGTGAGGTTTTCTTAACTGTACCTTGTGCCGTTGCCATAAACACACAATGTTCGTCATCAAATTCTCGAACCGGTAAAATTGCAGTAATACGCTCATCCGCTTCAAGTGGTAATAGATTAATAATTGGACGACCACGAGAACCACGACTTGCTTCAGGTAATTGGTAAACTTTCATCCAATATAATCGACCACGGCTAGAGAAACAAAGGATTGTATCATGCGTATTGGCGACCAGTAATTTTTCAACAAAATCTTCTTCTTTAATTTTGGTCGCTGATTTACCTTTACCACCACGACGTTGTGCTTCATAATCAGAAAGCGGTTGATATTTCACATAGCCTTGGTGAGAAAGGGTAACAACCACGTCTTCTTGCGCAATAAGATCTTCAATATTAATATCAGCGCTACTTGCAGTAATTTCAGTTCGTCTTGCATCTTGGAATTGATCACGAACCGCTTCGAGCTCTTCACGAATGACTTCCATCAATCTTTCTGGGCTTGCTAAAATATGCAATAGCTCACCGATTTGAATAAGTAACTCTTTGTATTCATCAAGAATTTTTTCGTGTTCAAGACCTGTTAAGCGATGTAAACGTAGATCTAAGATAGCTTGTGCTTGTGCTTCAGATAAATAATAGTGACCGTCACGAATTCCAAATTCTGGTGCTAATTCTTCTGGTCGCGCAGCATCATTACCCGCTTTTTCAAGCATTGCAGCAACATTACCTAACTGCCAAGCTTGGGCCAATAATTTAGTTTTCGCTTCGCTTGGCGTTGATGCAGCACGAATTAACTCAATAACAGGATCGATATTGGCAAGTGCTATTGCTAAACCTTCTAAAACATGGGCGCGTTCACGAGCTTTACGTAGTTCATATATCGTTCGGCGCGTAACCACTTCACGGCGATGAAGCACAAATGCTTCAATCATTTCACGTAAGTTTAATAGTTTTGGTTGCCCTTTATGTAAAGCAACCATATTAATACCAAATGAGACTTGTAGCTGCGTCAAAGAGAAAAGATTATTTAATACAACTTCAGCAACGGCATCTCGTTTAACTTCGATCACAATACGCATACCATCTTTATCTGATTCATCGCGTAGTGCTGAAATACCTTCTACTTTTTTATCTTTGACTAACTCTGCTATCTTTTCTATTAACTTTTTCTTGTTAACTTGATATGGAATTTCATTAACAATAATCGTTTCACGACCTGAATGGTCATCAACTTCAATTGTTGCTTTTGAGCGGATATAAATGATGCCTCGACCAGTGCGGTAAGCATTTTCAATACCCTTACGCCCATTAATTAAAGCTGCTGTTGGAAAATCAGGCCCATGAATATGTTCCATTAAACCATCAACAGAAATGTTTTCATCTTCAATAAAAGCAAGACAGCCATTAATCACTTCAGATAAATTATGGGGTGGAATATTGGTTGCCATACCAACTGCAATTCCTGATGAACCATTAATTAATAAGTTAGGAATGCGTGTTGGTAACACGTCTGGAATCATCTCGGAGCCATCATAGTTAGGTGAAAAATCAACGGTTTCTTTATCAAGATCCGTTAATAATGCACCTGCAAATTTTTGCATACGAATTTCGGTATAACGCATTGCAGCAGCAGAGTCACCATCAACTGAACCGAAGTTTCCTTGCCCATCAACTAACATATAACGTAATGAAAATGGCTGTGCCATACGCACAATCGTATCATAAACAGCAGAATCACCATGAGGGTGATACTTACCGATGACATCCCCAACAACACGCGCTGATTTTCGATAAGGTTTATTCCAATCATATCCAGCTTCGTTCATGGCAAATAAAACCCGACGATGAACCGGTTTTAAACCGTCACGCACATCGGGTAAAGCACGCCCAACAATGACAGACATTGCATAGTCAAGATAAGAGGATTTTAATTCATCTTCAATATTAACGGGGGTTATCTCTTTGGCTAGTTCGGTCATAACACCATGTTCTCTTATTAATTTAGATCATCAAAATAGCTTATAATTATAGCATAAAAACACTATTAATGCAGAACTAAACTGTTTTTATTTCAACTTATTCACCATGAATAAACAATGTATTTTCAATTAATTGGCACAAGCAGTTTAGAATCATTGCATGCATTTCGTAAGCCATCACTTTTTTATAGGATGGAACTCTAATTTCAATATCATTTTGGCTAAGTAAACCAATCACTTCACCGCCATCAAAAGCGGTAAGTGCAACAATTTTCATATCTTTAATCACCGCCTCTTGTACCGCCCGTATAATTGATCGACTGTTACCTTGGCAAGTTGCTATAATCAAAATATCACCTTGTTGACCCAAGGCTTGAATTTGACGTGCGTAAACTTCTTCATGAGTAGCAATAGCGCTTAATAATACATTATCTGAAACCAAAGCTAAGGCAGGAATACTCGGCCTTTCTATATTAATACTAGTCATTAATCGTGAGGTAAAACTTTGAACGTTTGCAGCCGAAGAACCATTGCCACAACACATAATCTTGTTGCCATTAAGTAAACCTTGAACAATGATATTGGCTGCTTTTTCGATTGATGAACCTAAAGACTCCGCCATTACAATTTGTGTTTGAATACTTTCAGTAAAATAATTTTTAATCAAATCTTGCACGTTTTTCACCTAATAATTAAAACGCATTTATAATCCACTTTTGATTTTTGCCTGTTATGGCAAAAATATCAAACCTAAACTCGGTATCTTCAATATTCAAATTTTCAGATAACATCCAGAGTTGTGCTGCTTGTTTAATTTTCGTTTGTTTACTTAACGTTACCGTCATCGCTGCATCGCCAAAATTAGCATTTTTTCGATAACGTACCTCAACAAAAACCAGACATTGCTTATCTTGCATAATTAAATCAATTTCCCCTAAGGGATATTGACTATTTTTAGCAATTAATAAAAGCCCTTGTTTAAGTAAGTATTGGCAAGCGATATTTTCATAATGCCTGCCAATTTGTTTATTATTCGCTTGTTGTGGTAGTTTGAGTTGAACCATGAATATATTGTTGCCAAGACAAGGCTCTGGTAACTTCACACTGATTACTTGTTGATAATTTTCCTGTCATTCCATCTAAGAAATTAGGTTGATAAGAATCTAATTGATTAAAGCGGTTTGCTAATCTCCATGCATCAATACCCATCGCATATAAACGCAATAATGAATAATCTTTCTGAATATTGCTTGGTATCATTTCTTGCATATTATCAGTGCGATTAATGATCATCGGAATATCGGCATACTCCGTTTTATTCATATCGTAGTTAAAATCATTAGATGCATTGGCTACATGGCTTTTTGAACTGGTATAAATCATTATCTGAGATAAATTAGTCCCAGATTTAGCCGCTCCCATATCTAACATAGGTTTGATTAAGGTCAGTTCATCATAAGAAGAGTAAATATAAATAGCATCAAAACTAACTGATTGTTCAGGTGGTACTACCGGCTGAGTAGTTGCATCATTGATTAAAATAGGTGAACCACTCAGGCTGATTCCACTATTTTGATTCATATTTGCGCTCAATGTACTTTTATTGCCAAAATATTGCACATAAGCTTGAGAATTATTAGCAGATAATTGTGACCACTGTTTAGCAAAAGTCTGCGCGACACGTTTGCCTAAATCATTTTGTGGCACAAGCAATAAAGGTTTCACTTTACTTTGTGCATAAATATGATCGGCAGCATCTTTTGCTTCATCTTCTGGTGATAGTGCAAAAAAGCACATTTTATTCGTTGATGTTGTATTATTATCAACTTTATTGAGTGCTAAAACCGGTATGCTTGGTGCTAATTGTTTTATTTTAACGACTTCATCTTTGAGTAAAGGACCAACGATGAGTTCAACATTTTGCTCTTTTGCTTGCTGAATAAGTGTATCCATTGGCGCACTTGTTGTGTCGAGTAAAACGACATTTTGCTGTGGTTCTTGCGGGAAAAACTTTATTGCATCACTATAACCTTGCTTAATTGTATCGCCAAATATACGTGATGAACCATTTAATGGTAATAATAAGGCTACTTTTTTCGCATTAGCATCGGCGGCAGCTAAGGTCTGCTCACCAGTCAATATTGGTAGGATATTTTTAGCAGGATGATCTGGATACTGGGTTAACCAATCAGCAACAGCTTGTTTTAATGCTTGTTTTTGTTTTTGCGCTTTTTCGGCTATCACTTCTGGCGTGTCACCTTCTTGCGTAGTGGGAGCTTTACTGTTGTTTGTGTACGCATAACTTAAATTAATCCAACCTTGTAAAGTACTGTCATCTTCGTTGACAACAATTGAATTAATTTGATTTACGTTTAACTTGCTAAAGAAATTCCAAGTATTATTTAGTATCTGTTTTTTTTGATTTTCTGGCGCATATTTTTCTAATTCAGTATAGTCATGAGCTTGTGCATTAATCTCTTTATTTTTTTCATCACTACTGAGTTTAATAGTATAATAACGGTATAACTGAGCTTGAGTTAAGCCTTGAGTAGAAAATTGATTAAAATCAAATGACTTTCCTGATTTTACTGCAATTTCACCAAGTAATAATGTTCGCTCTTGTTGTTGCTTAGCATCAAGGTGAGATGATATTTGCGACAGTAATCCATCAGCTTTAGCTATTTGATTTTCTTTCACTAAAGCCTGAATAGCCATTAACTGCCAATTGGTTTTGGCGTAACCAGAACTTTTATCAGCTTGTGATAAATAATAACTAGAATTTTTATTCTGGTCATAATCAGTCATTACTTGTGGCTTATTGGCAGGACATCCAGCCAATAAGGTAAACAATGTAAGTATTAACATTGCATAAAAGGACCGTTTTAAATTCATACACCTATTCTCTTGTAATTTGTTATCCCCAAATCCGCTGTACGTGCACAGTAATTTCTTCGCGATCATGATATAACTGTTTAGCCTGAATTTGGACGTTAATTTGTTTACCATTTAATTCTTCATGAAGTAGCAACAAGTTTTGTGTTACTTCTTCATATCGCTTTTTCATTGGTAATTTAAGGTTAAAAATGGTTTCTCTACACCAACCATTAATAAGCCATTTGGCAATTAATTGTGTCACTTTAGTTGGTTTTTCAACCATATCACAGACCAACCAATAAATATTATGCTTTTTTGGCACAAATTTAAAGCCATCTTCACGATAATGTTTTACTTGTCCGGTTTCCATCAATTTTTTATCCATTGGACCATTATCAATGGCATAAACCATCATATTTCGTTTAACGAGTTGATAAGTCCAACCGCCTGGACAAGCGCCTAAATCGACCGCATTTAAACCACCTCTTAATCGTTCATCCCATTCTTCATATGGAATAAAAATATGGAAAGCTTCTTCCAATTTTAAGGTTGAACGGCTAGGCGCATCGCTTGGAAATTTTAGCCGAGGTATTCCCATATAAAATGGCGAATTATTTTGACTTAACGAATAGCCAATATAGCAACTCTGACTATTAATAAAGAATAGATGAATGACGGGCCTTGATGGATTTTCCACTTTCAATAAGATACGTTTATGTCTTAAAGCTTGACGAAGAGGAACAGTAAATTTACGACAAAATCCTATCAGTTCTTTTCCTTCATTAGTATCTGCTACTTCTACCCGTAAATCGCCGGCTTTCTCTATCAAGCCAGATAATGAATCTATGATAGGAGAAATGCGGTCATGGTTAGGTAAATCAGTTAATAAATCACCGGCTGCAAACATTTGCCTCGCAAAAATTAATGTCCGAAAAGATAACGTTTTAATTAAGCATTGAGCATCGCCATCTTGGTAGCATTCAAAAATAACATAACCACTATTTTCCTTTACTTTAGCAAAACCAAATACTTCTTTTTGTGATGCTTTATCAGTGATTTCAGCCGCACACTCTTTTTCGAATCCTTGGCGACAATACAAAATAATTTTATTTAGTTTTTGCATATTGTAATTTTTACTCTTCTTCTCAACACGATTTAATGAGCGGATATTAATCAGATTGAACACTATCTGTATACAAAGGTGCTTCACCTTTAGGGCGCGTTTTAAAACGTCTATGTAACCACATATATTGTTCCGGCGCTTTTAAGATTTCGTGCTCAATGGCTTTATTCATAAACGTGGCAGCAAGTACATCATCATCGATTGGATAACCTTTAAGCACAGGCGTTACATCAACAATATAATGACCTTTTTTTTCACGTTTAGGTGTAAACGGTATAATCGCAGGTTGTCCCAACTTAACGAGAATTCGAGTTCCGATTGTGGTTGCTGCTTTTTCAACAGAAAATAATGGTGCAAATACACTATTTTTAGGGCCATAATCATGGTCTGGCGCGTACCAAAGTAATTCACCATTTTTTAATGCCCGAATCATACCTTTGGTATTGTAACGATCTAACATATATTTGTTTGATTTTAGTCGACCTTTAAGCTGCACATAGTCCATTACCAGATTATCATTAGGTCGATAAACACCAACACCGGGGTGACTCATACCTAAAATTCGAGCACCTAATTCGAGTGTTAAGAAATGAATTCCAATTAATAAAACACCTTGTCCTGATTGTTGTACCTTTGTAATATAATCATCACCCACTATAGAAGAATGCTTAGCTAAACGTTTATCGGACCAAAACCAAGCCATACCCGTTTCAAAAATAGCTAATCCAGTCGAAATAAAATTATCACGTAACAGCGCGTCGCGTTCTTGTTGTGATTTGTCGGGAAAACAAAGTTTAAGATTTTGTTTTGCAGTTTCTTTTCGCTTCCCAATTAACTTCATTGAAAGTAAACCTAATGATTTACCTAGTTGATAAATTATTGGATAGGGTAACAATACCAATAGATATAAAAAACCAATTCCTAACCACGTTAACCAGTAACGAGGATGTAATAAGTGCTTAGTAAAAACGGGACGAATTTCCTGATTTTGACTCATATTAAGATCAATTAATGATTTAAACAAAGTTAACTATTATATACCAATCTTGGTTCAATATGCAGGAAAATAACATTCCGATTTACAAAATCGGTTATTGTTACATGATGCGTTCAATAATAAAAAGAGAGATTTAAAAAAATATTGGGATTAATTTGATTAATCCCAATAATACTATTGTTAACTTATGTATGAGTAAAAAAATATATTAAACGTATTTTTTCATCATAATACTTTACACTGCGACTGGTGCCTTGATGGCAGGATAAGGATCATAATCAACAATCTCAAAATCCTCAAATTCGTAATCAAAAATTGTTGGCGGTTTACGTTTTATCAATAATTTTGGTAATGATCTTGGCTCTCGACTTAATTGCAGCTTAGTTTGATCCATATGATTTGAGTAGAGATGGGTATCCCCCCCTGTCCAAACAAAATCACCAACCTCCAAATCACACTGCTGAGCAATCATATGTATTAAGAGTGAATAACTTGCAATGTTAAACGGTAATCCCAAAAATACATCACATGAGCGTTGATAGAGTTGACAAGAAAGTTTACCTTGCGCAACGTAAAATTGAAAAAATGCATGACATGGTGCTAATGCCATTTGATCAAGTTCACCGACATTCCATGCAGAAACTATCATACGCCTTGAATCAGGATCATTTTTAATCTGTTCAATTAATTGAGTAATTTGATCTATTTGACGACCATCGGCAGCTCCCCAAGCCCGCCATTGTTTACCATATACTGGGCCTAAATCACCATTTTCATCCGCCCATTCATCCCAAATAGTCACTTTATTATCCTGTAAATAACGGATATTAGTATCCCCTTTCAAAAACCAAAGTAGTTCATGAATAATAGAACGTAAGTGACATTTTTTTGTTGTGACTAATGGAAAGCCATCTTGTAAATTAAATCGCATCTGATGACCAAAGATCGATAATGTACCCGTCCCAGTTCGATCAGATTTAGGTGTGCCCTCTGCTAAAATTTTTTGCATCAGCGCTAAATATTGTTTCATCGTTTAATCGCCTTACGGTTAAATCTATATGCATATAACAGAATCAAAATACCTCCAATAATCATTGGTAGGCATAAAATTTGTCCCATACTTATCATATTTAAGAATAAGCCTATTTGTTCGTCCGGTTGTCTAAAAAACTCTATGACAAATCGGAATAAACCATAGCAAAGTAAAAATAGACCAGATACAGCACCAACAGGTCTATGTTTACGGATAAATAAATTCAAAATAATAAATAGTACTATTCCTTCAAACAACATTTCATAAAGCTGCGAAGGATGCCTTGGTAAAATACCATTAAGCTGAGAATAAAGAGAGAACCATTCAGGATGAGATTGTACATACATAAAATCAGCATGAGACGAGGTTGGAAATAGCATTCCAATATGTGATTGGGTTACGCGTCCCCACAATTCACCATTAATAAAATTACCAAAACGTCCAAACATTAACCCAATAGGAACTAAAGGTGCCACAAAATCAGCTACTCGCATAAAGGTTTTGTGTGTTATTTTAGCAAAAATGGCAATGACACAAATCGCACCTATTAAACCGCCATGGAATGACATACCGCCTTCCCAAACTTTGAACAAAATAACGGGATCTTTAACAAAAGCATCAAAGTTATAAAACAAAATATAACCAAGTCGACCACCGATAAAGAGTCCTAAAAAACCCCAAAATAATAAATTTTCGACCTGTTGTGTAGTCCATTGGCTATTTGGCTGTTTGGCACGACGCTTAGCTAAATAAAGCGCGCCCAATACACCAAATAAGTACATTGCACCATACCAATGTAGCGAAATAGGACCAATTGAAAAAGCAATTGGATCAAAATTAGGAAATTGTAAGTATTGATTCATTTTTTTATACGCTGTTTATTTTTTCGTTTATGAGCAAAGAAATTAAATCGTTTCTTTTTAGAAACATTAACTGTTGGCACTTCTATCTCTGACTGTATAGTAAAAACTGGCAAAGAAAATTCTTTCATTGCTTTTCGATAGACATCACGTTTAAAGGCAATAACTTGACGAATAGGATACCAATAACTCACCCATTTCCAATCATCAAATTCTGGAGTCGAAGACGTATTAAGATTAATTACTGATGTATCAGAAATCAATTCTAATAAAAACCATTTCTGCTTCTGCCCTATGCATACAGGTTGATTTTCCCAACGAATCATTCGTTTTGGTAATTTATAACGCAACCAACCATTAGTTACAGACAAAATTTTCACATCTTTGGGTAATAATCCTACCTCTTCGTTTAATTCACGAAACATTGCCTGCTCAGGCGTTTCGTTTAGTTTAATTCCGCCCTGAGGAAACTGCCAAGAATTTTGTCCATAACGACGAGCCCAAAGAACTTGACCATACCTGTTACAAATAACTATTCCTACATTTGGACGGTAGCCATCATTATCGATCACTGACTACCTCAAAAAATTATTTTTCTATATCTAAATTGTTTCATACATACAGAAATAAATAAATAGGAAAATGAATTTATCAAGCAAATATACTTTTAATCAGCTATTTTTTAGATAATTTAACTATTGTAACAATGTTTATTATAGCAAATTGAATTTATATGGCTAAACTAGCAAGAAAGCCGCATAAGCTATAAATAATCTATAATCCACTACTGAGTAAAATAAGAAATTGCATTTTCTATTGTTGTGATCTAAATAATACAATGGTTACTAATGTTGAACCAACTTAGATATAGCTTTACGTTCTCGAATAGGCGGAACGCGTTGCCATAGATTAGTCGGTGCTTCCAGCTTTGTCGCTATAGCTGGGGCTGTATAGAACTCTTTTAACTGAACACCTTGAGCGAGTTTGTCTATAGCTTGTTGACTTATTACCCCTTCAACTTGTACCCAATAAGTTTTTGGTAATTTAAATTTTGGCGAGCTGATTTTTGACTGCAATTTACCATCATTGGTCAGTAATAATAATCCTTCACTGTCAGTATCCAGCCGACCTGCGGGATAAAATTTGGGTAATGAAATAAAATCTTTTAATGTTTGATATTTTTCATGGGGAGAAAATTGCGTAATTACATTATACGGTTTGTTAAAAGCAATTAATGAGCGCATTTTATTCCTATCCATTTAACTATTAACTATGTTCAATAACAATATTTTTAATAATATAGTAAATCATTATCGATTTTCTAGCATTGTTAGTCATAATTATTCAGCCATAAAAAGCAAAAAAGCCCAGCATCTCTGCTGGGCTCTCGCACTAATTTAAAAGTCTGGCGGCACCCTACTCTCACATGGGTAATACCCACACTACCATCGGCACTACGGCGTTTCACTTCTGAGTTCGGCATGGGGTCAGGTGGGACCACCGCGCTATTACCGCCAGACATATCCTGTCTTCTCTTTATCTCAATTGACAAACATTATCACATATCTTCATCAATCGCTCAATCCGGAACAAACTGTTTTATCAATCTTTAACCATCTTTCGATGACTTCTTACTCTCAACTTCGCGTATCCAAAACAACTCCGAGTTGTAAGGTTAAGACTCTCGGTTCATTAGTATCAGTTAGCTCAATGTATCACTACACTTACACACCTGACCTATCTACGTCTTAGTCTCAAACGGACCTTACTGATTCTCATCAGGGAAAACTCATCTCGAGGCTAGTTTCGTGCTTAGATGCTTTCAGCACTTATCTATTCCGCACGTAGCTACCGGGCAATGCAATTGGCATCACAACCCGAACACCAGCGGTGCGTTCACTTCGGTCCTCTCGTACTAGAAGCAAACCCTCTCAATTTTCCTACGCCCATGGCAGATAGGGACCGAACTGTCTCACGACGTTCTAAACCCAGCTCGCGTACCACTTTAAACGGCGAACAGCCGTACCCTTGGGACCTACTTCAGCCCCAGGATGTGATGAGCCGACATCGAGGTGCCAAACACCGCCGTCGATATGAACTCTTGGGCGGTATCAGCCTGTTATCCCCGGAGTACCTTTTATCCGTTGAGCGATGGCCCTTCCATTCAGAACCACCGGATCACTATGACCTACTTTCGTACCTGCTCGAGCCGTCACTCTCGCAGTCAAGCTAGCTTTTGCCATTGCACTAACCTCCTGATGTCCGACCAGGATTAGCTAACCTTCGTGCTCCTCCGTTACTCTTTGGGAGGAGACCGCCCCAGTCAAACTACCCACCAGACAGTGTCCCTTACCTCGATTCAGAAGTATAGGTTAGAACATCAAACATTAAAGGGTGGTATTTCAAGGTCGACTCCACACACACTGGCGTGCATGCTTCTTAGTCTCCCACCTATCCTACACATTAAGGCTCAATGTTCACTGTCAAGCTATAGTAAAGGTTCACGGGGTCTTTCCGTCTTGCCACGGGTACACCGCATCTTCACGGCAATTTCAATTTCACTGAGTCTCGGGTGGAGACAGCCTGGCCATCATTACGCCATTCGTGCAGGTCGGAACTTACCCGACAAGGAATTTCGCTACCTTAGGACCGTTATAGTTACGGCCGCCGTTTACTGGGGCTTCGATCAAGAGCTTCTGCTTACGCATAACCCCATCAATTAACCTTCCAGCACCGGGCAGGCGTCACACCGTATACGTCCACTTTCGTGTTTGCACAGTGCTGTGTTTTTATTAAACAGTTGCAGCCAGCTGGTATCTTCGACTGATTTCACCTAC
>NZ_LZGO01000051.1:0-1210 GCF_001690235.1 Gilliamella sp. wkB292 | reverse complement strand
ATCTACTTTCATGTACGGGACTTTCACCCTCTATCGTGCGACTTTCCAGACGCTTCCACTAATACATTATGCTACCCGCTTGGGCTGCTCCCATTTCGCTCGCCGCTACTTTGGGAATCTCGGTTGATTTCTTTTCCTCGGGGTACTTAGATGTTTCAGTTCTCCCGGTTCGCCTCATCTGACTATGTATTCATCAGATGATAGTGCAGTCACCTGCACTGGGTTCCCCCATTCGGACATCAACGGTTATAGCGCCTTTTATCGGCTCACCGTCGCTTTTCGCAGATTAACACGTCCTTCATCGCCTCTGATTGCCTAGGCATCCACCGTGTACGCTTAATTTCTTAACCTTACAACTCACAGTTGTCTTGGTTTTAATTACGCTTTTTTCTCTTTTCTACTTCATTACATTTATACTTGCATACAAATGCTTTCCGTAAAAACGAGAACTCGTTTCTTTCAGCTTGTTCCTAATTGTTAAAGAGCATTATCTTTCTATTTACTCTTTCAAGTAAATACAAACATAATTTTTTTAAGAAATAATTACGTCACGTTGTATGGCGTCCCCTAGGGGATTCGAACCCCTGTTACCGCCGTGAAAGGGCGATGTCCTAGGCCTCTAGACGAAGGGGACTTAATTATCTCTTACAAACAAACAATCTGTGTGAACACTTACGAGCGCTTCGTAAGGAGGTGATCCAACCGCAGGTTCCCCTACGGTTACCTTGTTACGACTTCACCCCAGTCATGGACCACACCGTGGTAAACGCCCTCCCGAAGGTTAAGCTATCTACTTCTGGTGCAACCCACTCCCATGGTGTGACGGGCGGTGTGTACAAGGCCCGGGAACGTATTCACCGTGACATTCTGATTCACGATTACTAGCGATTCCGACTTCATGGAGTCGAGTTGCAGACTCCAATCCGGACTTAGACGTACTTTATGAGGTCCGCTTGCTCTCGCGAGGTCGCCTCCCTTTGTATACGCCATTGTAGCACGTGTGTAGCCCTGGTCGTAAGGGCCATGATGACTTGACGTCGTCCCCACCTTCCTCCGCTTTATCAACGGCAGTCTCCTTTGAGTTCCCGGCCAAACCGCTGGCAACAAAGGATAAGGGTTGCGCTCGTTGCGGGACTTAACCCAACATTTCACAACACGAGCTGACGACAGCCATGCAGCACCTGTCTCACAGTTCCCGAAGGCACTCTCG
>NZ_LZGO01000050.1:0-3649 GCF_001690235.1 Gilliamella sp. wkB292 | reverse complement strand
TAAACATAGTTTTTGGATAGATAAATATCCAAATTTAAAAGTAACATTTAAGCTATTTAAGGTAAATCATCTCTTATATACTAAATCAGCTATTAGTCTAATGAGAAACTTAATATCATCTAGCAACAAAAAAAGTGAAAGGTTCGATCCAAAGTTAATTAGTCATGAGAATTTATCGAATAAAATATTCAATCATACCTATAATAATTTTTTTGCTAAGCTCGCCACAACTAAACAAACCAGTACAGACAAGAGGTTAAATAATAGTTTAGAAACGCTCAAACCAATAGCTAGTGCTAATCAACATTATCTAATTTCAACTAACAGTTCAGTCATCATCAGGACTCTAAAATCATTTATTAAAGTTTTTTATTTTCCTCATATAACATTTAACCTTATTGAAAAAAGTTTTACACCCTACAAAATCTTTTCTCAAAAACGTTTCAATGCACTAAAAAAACTGTATTTAGAATTAACCGATAATCCCCATTTACAAATGCTTTTTATAAGAATAGTTAAGGATTTTACCCATCGCTTTAAAAATAAGGTATTGAATAATAGAAAAATAATCTTGAATTTATTTGAAGATACATTGATTGATCATAACTTCCTTAAGGTTTTCTACGACGTTAACCTTAAAACGATTAAAAATAATTTTCAAGCCATTGTTCATGGTAATGATGAAATACTTTATTCCTTGGGCAATTTTGCTAACAAAATTAATCTAACGAAAACCAACATTGAAAATTATCTAGTAAATAGTCATTCAACGCTAGTTACAAATTTGACTAACAAGTTAATTCAAGGAAGTGCTTCACAATATTATATCACTGTAAATGCCGCCCCTGGCATGAATGAACAAGAACTTGCAGATAAAATCACTGAAGAACTTGATCGACGAGAACAACAAATATTATTTCAATTTCGCAGTAGCTTAAAGGATATCGATTAATATGATGATGTGTTATGGCTTTTTTGTTTTTAGCCTAAAAAATTTACCCTATCAGACCATGAAAATAAATAAAAGTTGGAATTACGTAGCTAATAAAAGAGTGAACAGACGCCCTGCTCTTCAATATACTGGTCCAAATAATGACACAGTTACTTTATCGGGATCAATCTATACTGAAATTACCAATGGTAGACTAAGCCTTGAATTATTAGAAAGAATGGCTTATCTAAAAACGCCATTGCCGCTGATTGAAGGTACTGGTGTACCGCTAGGCTTTTTTGTACTCGTCAGTGTAGAACGAACCCATAGTGAGCTAAATCGAAATGGTTCACCTCTGAAAATTGACTTTACTATGGTATTAAAAAAAGTCGATATTTCTGACTTTTTTGGTGATAGTAAAATCAGCGACATAATAGATATAATCATATAGGTATAAAATGGCAACCCCTAAATTCAAAATTGAATTATTACCAGATAATAATCAACAAAGTAATTCAGATCAACGCGAAGATTTAACTTCATTGTTTGATGCAAGACTTATATCGATGATAATTACAGATAATCGAGGTTTTGAATCAGATACAATTGAAATGCAACTCAATGATGCCGATGGTAAACTCAAATTACCAAAGCGAAAAGCCAAACTCGCTGTTACATTAGGATGGAGTCAAATTCAAGCAACTAATAAGGATTCAGATGACAATATCATTGGGCCTAACATCAAAAACGTTTTTTTGATAGATGAAGTTGAACACAGTGGCACACCTGACCTAATGACTATTCGTGGTCGAAGCGCACAAAATACCGAGGAGTTAGAAGAAAAAAAAGAACAAAGTTATGAAAATATTACGCTGGGCGATTTAATTGCTATCATAGCTAAACGAAACAATTTAGCTTATCGTTTTGATAAAGATATTGGGGCCTCGCAAATTTTTCATATGGATCAAACTCTAGAGTCTGATATCTCTTTTCTTACGCGAATGGTAGATGAAGCCGGTGGCGTTGTGACCGTAAAAAACGATATAATGCTCGTGTTTAAAAAAGGAAAGGGTCTTACCGTTGGTGGTAAAATCATACCTCCAGCAATCATCAAGCGAGAGTCGGGAGATAAACATCGATTTTTTACCTCTGAGCGAACAGGTTATACAGGTGTTCAGACCTATTGGTATGATTATGCCAACCCAACTAAAAATCCACATAAAATCATTTATAAAAGTCAGATAGATAAAAGCCAAATTGTATTAAATGGTAAAAAAGAAAAAATCAAAATAATTCGATATGTCTATGCTAATGAAAAAAGTGCTCAAAAAGCAGCAGAAAGCGAATTAAACAAAATAAAACAAGGTACAGCTCAATTTACCATCGAGTTAGCTAAAGGTAGACCGGATCTTTTTACTGAAATGCCGGTTATCGTTGAAGGATTCAAAACAGAAATAGACTCGACCAACTGGACTATCATACAATGCGTTCACACTTTAAAAAGGAGTGCAGGATTCAAAACAGCGGTACATTTAGAAATCAAACTTGAAGACGAAATTTATTATAATGAAAATTAAAGCCTAAATAGTAAAAAAACGCTAGACTTAATTTAAGTTTAATATAAAATTAAGCTTAACTTAATTATAAAAGGTATCAAAATATGAAATGTCCACACTGCCGTAGTAAAACTTTTATCCGTTCAAGTGAAGAAATTAGTAATTTAACTCGAAAACAATATTATCAATGCTCCAATCTATATTGTGGTCACACTTTTACTGCAATACAGTCTGTATCAGAAACTATTGTACCTAGCGCTATTCCCGATCCAACGGTAAATATTCCTATATCACCTTATAGTCGTTATGCTAAACATGCATAAATAAAGATCGGGTTAGCGGATTAAACTAACCCGATTACTTAAAAGGCTCTATCAACTTATTATCGTTTATAAAATTACACGTAAAGTGTTAGATTTAATAAATGTTAAACTAAATTAAAATAAAAAAATAGATCGAATAATTTCAATATAACTAAATAAATTATTGATAGAATAAATTATCAATATATCAACAATTCATTCTATCATTTTGCTAACAGGTAGTACTTTCACACAAATTACCTATAATACTTTAAGTATTATTGAGGGTTAACAATTGCTAAAAGATTTTTTTGACATTGTTCACTAATACTTTCGCGAATTAATTCTCTTTTTTTGAATTCACTTCGCTTATTACTTTTAACATCTTCAATCGATTTTTGTGGCTGATTACAAGGCAATTTAAACCAAGCTTTATTATATGAGACACCATTTAATTCTTGCCAAAATTTATCATAATCGAAATCAAATTTACCGAACTTCACATGCCCTTTACTTTTGACAGCGTATATATTTTCGATTTTAAAAAATTTAGCAATTTCCATCATAAAAACCATTATTAAATTCTTAGGTCTAAAACCAAAAAAGTCTTTCGTTAATTGCTTTAATATCTCATTACTTGTATGACCTTGTACCCCCGCGATATAAATTTCATTCAATAACGTTATAGTAAAATGAATTGAAAAAACCAACTGTTCACCAAAACGCATAATAATCCTTAAATCCCCTTCTCTTGGATACAAAGGCGCAGTAAGATGGAGCGAAATTTTTGCATCATTTTTACCTTCAACTTGAGCCAACATAATACCATCAAGCTTCTTAGAATAAAGTTTATCTATTAC
>NZ_LZGO01000049.1:0-1589 GCF_001690235.1 Gilliamella sp. wkB292 | reverse complement strand
TGAAAAAAAAGGATCGACCTGAAATTCAACAACATGTCGCTTATCTGATAAATAATAGTATATCGTGTTTTTAAACAAGAAAAAGCAACAGACAAAAATTATTGACTAATATAATATTCTATTTTTAAAAGATACTTTTATTTTATTAAAAATAAAATAGGTATAAGTGAATGAAAAAATAAAAGCAGGTAGTATGATTGCAAAAAATTCATGTTGAATCATTAAGTAGCTTTGATTGGTATCATTTTCTAGGGCTGTTTTTAAAAGTGATTCTGTGATATAACCATATCGAAAATTAAAAAATAGTTCAATACCCAAAATAAAATTGAATAACCCAAATATTATTAATCTTATTAACTTAACTTTTGGGAAAATAAATAAAAACAGAAAATAAACTAGAAACGTATAACTAAAATTTTTTAATTTATTGATATTTATTATGTAATATGCGGCAAAAATAATTGCAAAGTATATAAAATAAGGACATTTTGTTTTGTTAGAATTTTGATATTTAGACTCTTTATTTTGGGCATGAAATATAACCTTTTTTATATTTTCCTTAATTTAATGACGATTTAATTTTTTATATAAATACATTATGTAACTTTTCACTCCCTTAACTATCGCCCCTTTTCGAAAAAATTGTTTGGCATAAACTCTATAATCAACCGCTCTCATTTTATTTTTGTAAGATTTTAATACATCATTGCTCCATGGCGTGAAATGTTTATAGAATTGATATAAATTTTGTGACAAACCCTCATGCTCTATGTACCACATTTTTCTAGGGCCGGTGAAATGAATAAAGTAAGGTAATGTCTCTTTATTATCGAAAAAAGTCTCTTTTTGCTTATCTGTCATCCAAGTAAATAAATAATTCCATTTAGCGTCAATTATTTTTATGTGATCTTGTAACACAATATTTAAGGCATCTTGATCGGCATATTTTAAAGCACTATTTTTATACAATATCTCATTTGTTTTATCTTCGACATTAAATTTCATCCAATTTTCAACGTTAATGTAAAGTACGCCTGCATTAAAATAATTATTAGAATTTATATTTAATCGAATTGCATTAGGATCTTGTTTTTCCTGCATTGAGTCTAAACTTACGGCACAAATAATATTGTCAATATTAATTTTATAAATAGCAGAAATATTAGAAAAACATAATACATCAGCATCAAGATATAGTAATTTATCGACTTTACCTGACAACAATCTTGGTACCATGAGACGAATGAAAGTTGAATTTGAGATGTGGCTTGTTGAAAATTTATGCTGATATTGATTCATTCCATCTTGTTTTATTTCATAAATAGTAATTAGAGAAGATGTTTTTTTTAGTTTTTCGATATCTTCATTTTTTACATCATATAAAAAAACATGAAATTGAAGTTTTTCAGCTAAATTATTTAAAATAATGGATTTAATTGAAACTGATACATGTTCCAAGTAGTTAGAATCTGTACAATAAGCAATGTTGATAATTTCTTTGTCCATATTGGATTTTACTTTATATAGTTCACTTCATTCAGTTATTAAATTATAAAATTAATTATATATTCATAGTTTATATTAAGGTA